>DATAMU010000664.1:0-5829 GCA_036266605.1 Candidatus Acidiferrum sp.
TCTCGCGTTTTCGTTGCTCCGAATCTCCATCTACCAGACACACATTCAAAAGTTCGTGAGCCATCGCACACACCTCCACACAAAAATTGCCGCGACCACTTGGGAAAATTTGCGGCGCCGAAGTTCTGCTTGGTTGCTAGCAGGCTTCAGCGCCGCGCTCGCAGGGATGTGAGGGTTGCGCGCGTCCTCAATTCTTTGGACACCGATTGCCGCGGCAAGTTCCCGGGCACGATTCGCCGCCAGCCCGCGCGATATCTCAACCGCGCTCCAGCTCCAACAAAACGCGACATTTAGATATTTGTATCAAAACGAAACCACACCGCATCTGATTGCCAGTGGACGTGGATCTGAAGGAGGCGACAATCATGGACCGGCGCAACATTGAAACTGTTGGCGTGCGCCGCACCGGTTGGGCCGCTCTGGACCGCGATCCGCAGGAGGACCGAGTCGAATTCGCTTGTCCCCACTGCGGCACGCGAGGCCAGAAAAATGCCCGGCGCGAGCGGACGCAATATCATTTCACCGATGGCTTTTTGCAGGATTTACAAGGCGAAGTCACACAGTGCCGCTCGTGCGGCCAGTCGTTGCGCGTCGTTCCCGTCGTGATGCTGCACGATCAGGACGAAACGCGGCGATTTGAAGCGGTGTTTTCACCGGAAGAAATTCCGGTCAACAGCCACTGATCGAATTCGCGAACTCGATTTTCGCAAACTCATTTTCTCGACTTCTTTTTTCGTCGCGTTCAAGATTCGACAATTTCATATCGCACGATCAAGCAGCAAAAACGGGGCGCCCAAAGCGCCCCGTTCGTTTTTCTCTCCGAATTGTCTCGCTACGCGCCCGCTCACTGGCAACGCAGGAGCCACGTAAAATCGTGCGACTGGTCGGTCAAGACAGTCTCGAAAATCAATCTTAGAAATTACGGGCGCCCGTGCGCATCATCCCAGTCGTGTTCCGCGCGCCACTGGTGTGAATCCGCGTCCCACCACTTGTGGTCCTGCGCCCAGCAATATTCGCGCGCTTCCGCCAACTCATGGCGCGCATGCTCGGCTTGCTTGCTGTCATAGCCGTGATGCTTGATCGCTTCATGCAAATTGTGATCGGCTTTTTCGGCGCGGTGTTGGCACTCGGCTTCGCTCGCCTTCACGCTCGGCGCCTCGGTGAAGAGTAAAAACCCGCCCAACGCGGCCAGTGTGAGGGCCAGCTTTCCGTACTCCATTACTCCATTTCGGCGTTCCGCTTCCATACCAACCTCCCATAACGCTCAAGCTCATTCCGTTCACTTGGGAGGATAAGATTTGGGTCTATCACTAGCCATACGGAAACGACAGGAGCCGCATAGGGAAAACCCTGTATAAGCAAACGAAAAGCCGCGAAAACAAAGGCTTCCGCGGTCGATTCTCCAGGGTGGGTTCAGAACAGATTATCGAGGCAGACTACAGGTCCGACTCTAATTCCATGTGGTATTTCTCGAGTCCCGTCTTGATGCGGTCAAATGCCTCGTCCACTGTGTCCGCGAACTGCAGCATCTTGTACTCGTTGGGACTGATCATGCCCCAACGCGTTATCGCGCGAAAATTCAATACCTGGTCCCAATATTTGCGCCCGTAAATCAGAATCAAACTGTTTTTCGGCAGCTTCCCGGTTTGCAGCAACGTCAGCATCTCGAACAACTCGTCAAACGTCCCGAATCCACCAGGAAAAACGATTAGCGCCTTTGCCACTTGCGCAAACCACAGCTTCCTCATGAAAAAGTAGTGAAAGTTCAGGCTCAGCTCCGGGCTGATGTAAGGATTCGCAAACTGTTCGTGCGGCAGCTCGATCGACAATCCGATCGATTTTCCGCCGGCCTCCATCGCGCCGCGATTCGCCGCTTCCATGATTCCCGGTCCGCCGCCCGAGCAAACCACAAATCGCCGCGGCCGCTCGCCAAGCGTCATCGCCCATTTCGTGATGCGTCGAGAAAGCTCGCGCGCCTGCTCGTAATAGCGCGACATTTCCAGCGCGCTTCGCGCATCGCGCAGAGGCTGACGATACGCAGCCCGTTGCGCGGCCACGCGCTTCAACGCCGCTCGGCTCTTCAATTTTCCCAGCCGCGCCAGCGCGCTCTCCCGCGACTCAATGCGCGCCGAACCAAACATGACGATCGTGTCCCCGATACCCTCCTTTTTGAGCTGCACCATCGGGTGCATATACTCGGTCAGGATTCGAATCGGCCGCGCCACCGTGCTGTCCATAAACGCCGGATCTTTATACGGCGATAACGGCGCATGCATCGGCTTGGGCTTCAGCTTTTTGATCTTTGCCGGGCTATCGTCTGCTTTCGCGCGGGCTTTCGCTGATCTTGCAGTCATTCTCGTCTTCGTTTGTCGTGCCGCCATCGAGCGCTCCGAATAATGTCCGTTATCATTTTAGAAATAGACAGCCGCGGCAGCAACGCTTGTCCTGGAAACTGCGTCGAATTGGATACACTGTGCGCGGAGGTCTTGCCTCAACCATGAACCGTTTATCAGCCTCCAGGTTGCTTTTCGCTGCTGTCACAGCGGCGTTTTTCGCGTGCGCGCCTGCCCTCTTCGCGCAATCGACTTCCGGTCCGATCTCGCCGCAGCCAGGCACCGCGGTTCAACAGCCTCCGCCACAACGCGATGCGAAGATTGGCGTCAGCGTCTCGCTCGTCAACACGCCCATCACCGTCCGCGACAAAAAGGGCAACATGATTCACTCGTTCGACGCAAAAGATTTTCAGATTACCGACAACGGCGTTCCGCAAAGCATCTTGCACTTCGACATGGGCGGCGACCCTCTCTCGCTCGTTGTCCTCGTTGAAACCAGCGCGCGCGTCGCTGCATTTCTGCCACAAATCAGCAAGGCAGGCATCGTCATCACGCAAACCGTCATGGGCGACAACGGCGAAGCCGCCATCATCGGCTTCAACGACGCTGTCGATAAGCTTCAAGGTTTCACGCACAACGCGGACAAGATTGAAAATGTTTTCACTCACCTGAAACCGGGAACTTCGGGCGCAAAACTCTACGACGCGATGACCGCCGGAATCGAAATGCTGAGCAGCCAGCCGCAACCGACCTCCGATCAACCGGGCCGCCGCCGCGTGATGCTGATTATTTCGGAAGCGACCGACGTCGGCAGCGGCATGCAATTCGGCGAAGTCTTGCGGCAGGCACAACTTGCGAACATCACGATCTACAGCGTCGGACTTTCGACGACGCGCGCCCAGTTACAAGCTGAACCGCGCGACAAGACGCCGCAAGTGACGCCACCCGGCACGTTCGGCGCTCCACCGATGCCTGGCACCATCCAGACTCCCGAAACCGATGCCGCGCGCCTCGGCAGCGGCGATTTGGGCCAAGCGATCATATGGGCAGTGAAGCATGGCAAGGACAAAGTGAAAGGCAACCCGCTCGAACTCGCCGCGGCGGGCACCGGCGGCCAACACATCGCCACCTTCAAAAACAAATCCATCGACAACGCCATCGATGAAATCGGCGGCGAACTCCACTCGCAATATTCCGTAAGCTACGCGCCCGCGGGAACGAACACGAACGGCTACCACGAAATCAAAGTTACACTCGCGAAATCAGCGACCACTGGTGTGAAGGATTCCAAGGATTGGAAAATTCGCAATCGCCCGGGCTACTACGTCGGCCCCCCGGAATCGTAGAACGAGAAAATCGAAAATCAGCACGCAAATGTTGCGGCGTAGACGTTTTCAGATCTTACAGAACCTGCGTCCAGAACGCCGAGTCCCGCACGGCGATCAACGCATCTTTGCGAGCGTTCCATCGAATAAAGTGCGGCGTTTGCGTGTGCAAGCGATGCGCTTCGCGCGATTCCCAAACTTCATGCAGCATAAACGAACTAGGCGTGTCGGCGCCGCGGTGCAAATCATACGTAATGCATCCGTCTTCGCGCCGCGTCGGTCCCACCAGCGCGCGTAGCTCCGCTTCGAGTAGCGGCTCCTGCCCTTCGCGCGATTTCAGCAACACAACGATCGTGACTGCCTCTTTCGGCAGCTTCCCATCTTTGGATATTCGCGAAGCACTTTTTCGCCGGCTAGCCGGTCGGTTTTGTCGCCGACCGCCTGAGGACTTGCGTGCACGGTTCGCCATAGGGCCGGGATTGTACTCCAATCGCCACAAAACACCAGCCGCAGGTAGCGCCGACACTTCACCGGCGGTTTTTGAAGCGACCCGCGCAGCAACCTCCGCGAGGCTCAGCGCCCTCTGCGTCTCTGTGTTATCTTTTCCTTCGCGCCGAACGGCGACAGCTAATTCTCCGCCGCCTTCCGCCCCGCGTTCAAGCTGTCCCAGTTCAAGATCGTGTTCAACACCAGCGAGTACGTCCCCCGCGTCTCGCCCCGATAAACCGGATTGATCGAGAACAAAATCACGTGCCCCGCCCCCGACGGCACATCCACAACCGCCGGATGCTGCGCGATTTCGTCTCCACCTTCCAGCAAGCCCGACACAAGCAAATCCTTGGTGTCCGCATAACGCAAAATTACTCGAGGCAATTCCGCATCCGGAATGACGCGCGGATTATTCATCTTCTGCTCGTCGGTGACTTCCGGAATCTCCCAGGTCTCCGTCGATTTTTCTTCCGGCGTTTCCGTAGCCGGACGGCCGACCGCGAAGTCGGGATCGTCAATCGTCCCGCGTCCCGTCGGACGTGCTTTCGTGTGACTGCCCAATCGACGACGACGCCGTTCTCCCGCAATCGCCGTCAGCGAAAAAATCGGCCCATTGTCGCAATACACCGAAACCTTTTCGCCGTACCCATAAGCGATCGGGCTCGCGCCATCAACCAGCCGCGTGCTCAAAATCGAGCCAACGATATTCATTTTCTGCGCCTGATTCAACGTGACGCCATTTTCGAATCCGCTGCCAATCGCAAAACTCGAGGTATCCGTCGCGGTAAGCAGCACGCCGCCTTTCGCAACAAACTCGTGCAGCTTCGCGAGGCCGTCCCATCCAAGTCCCGGCCGCATGTCGTCTGTCGAATCGTTTTTACCAACGAGGTTCGGTGTCTCTGGCGTGTTTTTCCACGGCAGCGGATTCCCCCACGAAGTCGGCAACCCATTGATAATGGCCGGCGCCGGCGCGTTGTAACCCACCGGCGGGAATAAAATTACGTCGTACTTCGCGCGCAGATCGTCGATCTTCCCGATCGCTTGCGTACTCATGTAGTCGTACGGCACGCCAATGTTGTCAAGCGCGAGCCGCCACCAGCCTTCGGTCTGCGTGTTCAGCCACGTGTGCACAAACGCGACGCGCGCGGCACGCAGCGGATGAGTCTTCACAGTTGGCGCACTTCCGAGCGCGACAACCTCGACTCCCGCTTCACCCGCGGCCTTGTCAAGATCGCCTTTGTTCACGCCCTTCACAAGCACCGTTCCGCGATTGAACTTCGTGCCAGCCGCCTCAAACGGTTCTTCCGCCGCGTCCATCGTTGCGCCTTTCAGCTTGTACCGCAGCGTCGCCAGCGTCGGCTGCGCGTTGTTGTTGATCGCAAAAACGGTGCCATCGCCTTTTACGCCGCCAGGCAGCTTCACCGCGTTCACGCGCTCCATCGCCGCGCTCAATACTTTCGCGTCCGTCACACGCACAACTTGCACGCCAAACAATTCTCCAAACGTCCACGCCGTGTCGTCGTACGGAGTCTTCTGCGGATCGTCCGGACTCCAATACTGATGATCGAGCAGCGCGTCAGCGATGCGCGAATACGGCTGATCCATGCGAATGACATAGCTACCCGCCGGAAATTCGCGCGTTGTCGGCTCGGTGTCTTTCTTCTCTTTTTCCGACTCTTTCG
>DATAMU010000665.1:0-4437 GCA_036266605.1 Candidatus Acidiferrum sp.
ACCTATCGCGACGTCTTGCATCAGGATTTGAAGGTGATGGACTCGACGGCGATTTCGCTTTGCATGGACAACGGAATGCCGATCGTTGTGTTCAACATGAATCGGCACGGGAACATCAAGCGCGTGGTGCTGGGCGAGCGCGTAGGCTCGACAGTCACACCGGCCTAGAAATTGGAAAATGGAAACGGGAAATTAGGGACCCTTTCTTTGCCGGTTTGCTTCGAGCAGTTCAGGTGGTTGACACAGCAATATGAATAGTGAGTTTCGATTTTCCAATTTCGATTTTCCAGTCTCCAGAGGAATGCTATGACGACGATTGGTTCTACGAAGGAAGCGTCAGCTGCGGCAAAGACGCGCATGGAAAAGGCGGTCGAGGATTTCCGCAAAGAGATTGCGACGCTGCGCACGGGCCGCGCCAACGCGACTCTGCTCGATGGAGTGCGCGTGGACTATCACGGGACGCCGACGCCGGTGAATCAGCTCGGCACCATGACGACGCCGGACCCGACGATGATCGTGATTTCTCCGTGGGATCCGGGAGCGGTGCCGCTGATCGACAAAGCGATTCGTACTTCCGATCTCGGACTAAATCCGACAAACGACGGCAAAGTCGTGCGCGTGCCCATCCCGGCGCTGACCGAAGATCGGCGCAAAGACATGGTGAAGGTACTCCACAAAGTGTTGGAGAATCACCGCACAGCAGTGCGCAACGTGCGTCGCGACGTCAAGGAAGGGATCGACAAGCTCGAGAAGGACAAGAAGATCAGCAAAGACGAGCAGAAGCGCTCGCTGGATGAACTCGACAAGATTTCGCAAGCCGAGACGAAGAAGATCGAAGACCTAAGCGCAACCAAAGAAAAAGAAATCATGGGGCTATAACAGGGCCCCACGGCAGCTGCCGTTCTCTAACTCTCTTTTCAAAATACTATTTAGGGTTTTTGCTGTGTGCTCGCAGCCGTCGTTGATGCGCCGTCCGCGCGCGTCAGTGTGAACAGTTGCGCCTGATCGGTCTGCACCGCGTGCAGGAACGCGGCATAGTCGGGAACGCGGCTAGCCGCAACCTGGCGATGGATAAAGTTGATGTGGCGGATGGCGGTGACCGTGCCTGCATCCGTGCTGTATCGCGAGACGAACGTGGCGTAGTCGCGATCGACGATTGTTCCTGTCGGGACTTCGACGCTCGTGCCCGCCGGAAGATGCAGAGTCACGCGAGTCTCCACATCGAGCGGCGTGCCGAGATCGATCGTAGAAGATTTGTCCGCGACTTGCGTCTTGCCGGGAAGATCGGGCACCGACAGGACTGGCAGCGGCGCGGGAATGCGCACCGGCTTCTTCGACCAATCGACAAATTTGGGCTGCGAAATTTCATATTCCACGGTGAACGCGTTTTTCGTCGCATAGGGATCGGACGCGCTCGTCGAGAGAATCTTTCCGCGGAAGCCGTCGGAGAGCGACATGAGTTGCGCGACTTCCTTCCACTTGTCGCGTGGCGATTGGTGGAACGCCATGCGCAACAACAATTCGTTGTCGCCGCGCATGGTGTACTTCACCTTCGCATCGAGAGTGCCGTCGGGCGCGATCGTGGCGTCAACGCTCACACGCTGCGTCGAAGAAAATGGCAGCTCGCCGGAAATCTTCATCCAGCACGATTCGCCGGTGCAGTTTGAGCCGAGTTCCAGCGCCTTCTTGCCGCGTAGATCGGGCCGAATGACGCCCCATGGCGCGACTTCAAGATCGGGGTCGAGATAAATCGTGCGCTTGCCTTCGTCCAACGCGACCAAAATCTGAGCGAAAAGCGATGGACGCGGAAGCTGTTTTTCGGGAGCGTCAGCCGTTGTCACCAGCAATGTCTTGACCGGTTTTGTCCGCGAAGTCAGAGCTGTGTACAGCGAAATCTTGTCTTCAGGCGACGCGACGCCAGACGATAACACTTCCGAATAATGACGTTTGCCGAATCGTCCCAGATCGAGAGGAAGATCGACGGTGCGAATTTTCGTAGCGACAAAATTGTAGTAAGCCGTTTCCGGCGCGATCGGATCGCGAGACGTGCTTTTCATCGCAGCTGCCACTTGCGACGAAAGCTCCGCCGACGCATGAGGTTGCAACGTGGACTGCAAGCGCCGCTGAAGCTGATCCCACGATGCAAACGTCGTCAACACGACATCGGAATCGCCCGATGCCGGATCGTTCGCTGACTTCGGAAGGTCGGCGCTTGAAATGTTCCAGCGATAGACCAGTCGCGCGTCGTCGCCTGTGCCGGTTGGCGTCTTCGAAGCCTCGGGAGTTTCCTTTGAAACTCGAATCTGTCCGACGCCTGTCGTCGATCCTTGGTGCAATGCGAAACGCTGAGCCGGCAGATCGATCTCGAAAATTTCTTTCGTCACGACGCCGGTGCGATCGAAGTTGTGATCGAGCCAAAAATCGGGTGCGAGTGGGCCTTTCGTCGTCGTCGTGATGACGCGGTATTCCAGAATGTCGGCGGGCTCCAGGCCCAGAATGCGAATCGATTTCACGCGCACATCGTGATAAGCAGGGAAGTCCGCGGCTGCTGGGTTTGGCTCGTCCGTGATCGCGCTGGGCAGAATATCCGCCGAGCCGCCGCTCTTGTGCGTGATGTGAACCAGCGGAATCTCGATCTTCTCGTACGCGCGGTTGAAATTGAAGTTGAGCCGCGAAAACTGCCGAACCCCAAGCTCGCTGTTGATGTGGACGCGGGTGTGAACTTCTTTGCGCGAATCGCCGTTCGCTTCGAACCTGATTTTTGTTTCGAGCAGCTCGATCTGCGCCGGCGTTTCGGCAGTAGCGGGCGCCGACTCGGACTTGGCATCAGGCTTAGCCGCCGCTTGGGCCGCAGGCGCCGTAGACTGATCCTTAGCGCGCGACGGCAGGCCGAAGCCAGCAAACAGCAGTCCCATCGCGGCGAAGATCACCCGGTATCGACTAGAAATTGACATGCAAGTCACCACTTTAGTTTGGATGCCCTGAGAGGAGGCGGCAAGCGTGCGTTCATTGACGGTTGCGAGGGTTGCAATCGAGGTTGTAATCGACTCTCGGGCCGGCATTTAGCTTCGTCCAGGCAGAGCGAAACCGATTTGCGGCAGGCGCGTCTGACCGTGATGATAAGGTGTGTGTGAACTCTTCTACCGAATGCCTATAAGGAGATGCGAATGACGAAGTTTTCCTCAGCGGCGCGAACTGCGGCTGGATTGATCCTGCTCGGTGCGGGACTCACAGTCGGTACAGCGCAAGCATTGGCGAACGATAACGCCGCGAAAGGCCCAGCGGCCGACGGCACTCTCCCATCGCTCGTAAAAATCGCCGGCGAAGGTGAAATGAACTCGCACGCCATGGATTTTCTGACGCAACTCAGCGACGACGTCGGCGCGCGCGTCACCGGTTCCGCGGCCGACCACAAAGCCGAGGACTGGGCCGTAGCCAAGATGAACGAAATCGGCCTCGCCAACGTCCACAAGGAGAAGTACACGATCTGGAAGGGCTGGACGCGCGGCACAGCTGACGGCGAATTGCTCACGCCGGTTCGCCACAAGCTTCACATCGACTCGATGGGTTGGACTGGCTCGACGGTCGCCGGTGGCGTCGATGCGGATGTTGTCGCCGTGAATTTGTTCGACATCGACAATGAAATCAAAAATGTCTCAAGACTGAAAGGCAAAGTCGCGCTCATAGTCACCAGGGGCAAGCCCGACGGAAGGCCTGGAATGGACTACTTCATTCGATCGGCCGACTTCAATCGCGCAGCGGCAACTGCCGGAGTCGTAGCTGTCATCGGCGGACAGGGCGGCCGAAAGTCCACCGGGATGAACCTCACTCATACCGGAATCCTCGGCTTCGACGCAGACTTCCAGATTCCCGTCGTGTCGATGACCCCGGAAGATCAAGGCCAGCTCGAGCGATATCTCGATCGAGGGATTACGCCGCGCGTTCACTTCAACATTCAAAACACCTTCACGAATGGACCGGCCGAAACCGCCAACGTCGTCGGTGAAATTCGTGGAACCGAGCATCCGGAACAAATTCTGGTTGTTGGCGGACACTTGGATTCGTGGGATCTCTCGCAGGGAACGACCGACAACGGGTCCGGCACAGCCACCACACTCGGTGCAGCTGACGCGATCATGCGATCGGGCGTAAGGCCGCGCCGCACGATTCGATTTGTTTTGTTCACCGGCGAAGAGCAGGGACTCGATGGCTCCATCGCCTACGTCAAGCAGCACAAGAGCGAAATGGCCAACCATCTCGGCGACTTGATTCTCGACGCCGGCCAAGGCGCAGTGAAGGGCTTCCAACTCGGCGGCCGCAGCGACCTGGTCGACACGTTCCAGCCCTTTGCCGATTCTCTGTCGTCGATGGGATCGATGTCGGTGGACGACAAGATCGAAGACGGCACTGACACGTTAACGTTCACGATCGCCGGTC
>DATAMU010000666.1:0-4844 GCA_036266605.1 Candidatus Acidiferrum sp.
GGAGTTCTCAGATACAATAGTTGTTCCGGGGGCCGTGCAGCATTCGCCTCCGTGTGACCAGCACTTTCAAATCAAGGATTTACGTAGCAGATGCCCGTACCGATTTCACAAGGTTTTACCGTCGCCACCTACCTGCTGAAGCAGAAGCTTGCGGGCCGCAAGCGGTATCCCTTCGTGCTGATGCTCGAGCCGCTTTTTCGCTGCAATCTGGCCTGCGCCGGTTGCGGCAAGATTCAGTATCCCGCGCACATTCTGAAGAAAGAACTTACGCCCGAGGAATGTTTCAAAGCAGTGGACGAGTGCGGCACGCCGATGGTTTCCATCCCTGGCGGCGAACCGCTGATGCATTCCCAAATCGACAAAATCGTCGAAGGGCTCGTCGCACGCAAGAAATACATCTATCTCTGCACCAACGCGCTGTTGCTGAAAGAAAAGCTGCACCTTTTCAAGCCGAGCAAATACCTGACGTTTTCCGTCCACGTCGATGGCCAGCGTGAACATCACGATTTCAGCGTTTGCCGCGAAGGCGGCTACGACCAAGCCGTTGAAGGCATTAGAGCCGCGAAGGCCGCCGGTTTCCGCGTCACAACCAACACAACGCTTTTCGACGGCGCCGATCCGAACAGCGTCCGCGCGCATTTCGATGAAATGATGGAGCTTGGCGTCGAAGGCATGATGCTTTCGCCCGGCTATTCCTACGATAAAGCGCCGGACCAAAAGCACTTCCTCGGCCGCGCGCGCACGCGGCGATTGTTCCGCTCGATTCTCTCGAACCGCAAAAAGAGCTGGAAGTTCAACCAATCCACGCTCTTTCTCGAATTTCTGATGGGCAAGCAGCATTACAAGTGCACGCCTTGGGGCATGCCGACGTACAACGTCTTCGGCTGGCAGAAACCGTGCTATTTGCTGCAAGACGGCTATGCCGATTCATTCCAGGAATTGCTCGATTCGGTCGAGTGGCAAAACTACGGCACCGAATCGGGAAATCCCAAGTGCGCCAACTGCATGGTGCACAGCGGCTATGAAGCCAGCGCCGTCGATCACACATTCAGCGGCCTCGGCGGCCTGTGGGCAACGATTAAGTCCATGCTCGCGGGCAGCTACGAAGACGCCGACGCGCTGCAAATGCTCAACGAGCCGGTGAAGCCGGTGCACGCGTTCAATCCGCTGGTGCAAATCAGTTCGACCGACTCCGCGATGGAAGAGACGCGCGCGTGAGCGCTCCAAGTCATTCCGATCGAGCTGCCCAACACCAGGCAAGCGGCCAATCCGCTGCAAACGCAGCGCTTGATCCCGAACAACTCGAAGTCGCCGCTGGAACAGCTCGCCAAAACGTCGAAGGGTGGGTCCCCGAACTCACCACCGACGCCGAACTTCGATCCGCGCTCGAAGAGGCGTTCGAGTATCGCGGCGACGTCACCATCACGCGCAAAGATGGTGCGACAGTGGAAGGCTACATCTTCGATCGATCGACCGGCGATTCGCTCGCAACCTCTTTTGTGAGAGTGCTTCCGAAGGACTCGAACAACCGCGTGAAGATTTCTTATGCCGAAATCTCGGCACTTGCCTTTACCGGGCGCGACACGGCGGCGGGCAAAAGCTACGAAGCCTGGGTGAAAAAGTACTGGGCAAAAAAGACCACCGGCGAGGGCGAAGCGAGCCTCCAGCCGGATGCCCTGGATTAGTGCAACCGGCTCTCCGGTTTTTCATAGCCAAATAAATAAAGTCAATAAAATCAATGTATTACGACGCCGTCGGTCGTCGGTTGGGTGTCCACATCCGCTCGACAAACCACTCCTTTTATGGTACTATTTTCCAAGCGTTTGTTGCTCTTGTACTGCCTTTTGGCCCGTTCGATGAAGGCTGCGAGACGGAAACTTTGCGGCGTTTTTTGACCGTGGACGAGAGACGTCACGATCTTGGGAAGTCTGGGGGCTGTAGCTTTTTCTAGTTCCAGGAAGCGCGACCAAGAGAAGCAAAGCAATTCCAACTCGAGGTGCAGTAGCTGTGAAGGAACAAGGCACAGTGAAGTGGTTCAATGCTTCAAAGGGCTACGGCTTCATCCAGCGGCAAACAGGAGAGGATGTTTTTGTCCACTTCTCGGCCATCATGATGGACGGCTACAAGTCTCTCAACGAAGGTCAGGCAGTGGAATTTGAAGTGAAGAAAGGCCCCAAGGGCCTTCAGGCAGAGAACGTTACCAGCCTCTAGCCAATGATTCGGGAGCCTTGGCTCCGGCTCGAGGCTCCCTTTCAAAAGTTTTCCGCATCGTTTTCCAGTCAGAGTCCAGGAGGACATCGTGCAAGCAATGGCAGAAGGTCAGACTATCAAGCATGAAGTATATGGATTGGGCGTCGTCACCGCCTCCGACGGTGAGCGCACCTCCGTGGACTTCGACGATCATGGTGCCAAGCTCTTCGTGACCAGCATCATGACGGCAGAATTGATCGGCGAAGCTCCGGCAACCCCGCCGAAGACCAAGCGCCGCCGCAAGGCATCGACAGCCGCCAAAGCCGCCAAGAAGGCTGCCGCCGCCGCTGCCCGCGCCTAAGACTCTCAGTAGTTGTAGCTTCCGGACGCCCCTGAGCCAAAAGCTCCGGGGCGTTTTTGTTTCCGCGCGAGTTATCCCTTCCGCTCCTTCGTTTCTTGCCGGCGTTGACTCGACCTTCGCTAGAACTCAGTATCGGTATTACCGAAGTCAACTCTTACGAGATGGTTGGCGAGCCAGGTTCGCCATTTCGGCGCATGCCGGGACGTATCGATAAGTGCGATGGATCCGGCGATCAAGTTCGCTGGATCGCATCATCGAAGTGCAGGTGCGATGAACGGAACCACTCCTTCCACGGCTCCTTCCACGGCGCCATCGCTGGCAAAAGCCGGCGCCGGTAACGCTGCGCCTTCACACCGATTGTTGCGCCTGGGCGCCGGGCTCTTCATCACATTTTGTCCGCTCGCGGTTTGGGGGTTGATGAATCTCGCGTTCGGCGCCGATTTCGTCGAGAAAAATTCCTGGCGAGTGCATCTCGATCCGGTGCAGATTCGCATTTGGCTGCTGATTGCGGCAGGACTGTTCGAGTTGATTGCGGTTTTTGCGCTGCGCAAAAACGATCAAAAGCCGCGCGATTTGATGGCGATTCTCTCGCTGATCGATACGGGAGTGTCGATCCTGCTCGCGGTGTTCTTCTGGGCGCAGATTAGCTTGCTGATCTTCAGCGCGACCTGAACGCGCGTTCTAGGCGGGTTTGCTTCGTAAATCCTTCTTCCTAAGCGTCCCGTATAGAGTCGCAGCGGGTACGGCGATCAGCACCAAAGACCACAAGAAAAACAAGCCCTGGCGCAGAACATCTCCTATGAAATTTGACGTTTGGCCGCTATTGAAGTGTGTCGGCGTGAAAATCATGTTGTGGTAGCAAATTACGAGCAACATGTAGATTCCGTAGAGCATTAAAAGCGATTCGAGCAATATTGCGGGCACTGATACGCTAGCTGGCTCGTCGCTAGACAAATTAGGTCGAAATCTGCAGATTCTGCGCGCCGCCAAGTACCACAGGGCCGCTACCAACAACATGTACTGGATGTGGCCCAACAACACGCCGCCTCGAAAGTCTTCGAGTTCATTGAGGATGAAGTTCATATAGTCTGCCGGAGCGTTCAATCCCGCAGAAAACAGATCGAGCGTGGACCTCCAGTAGACATCTCCTCGAATAGGCCGATGCGAATGCGCAGCCATGTACCAGCAGAATTCAGCGAATACCACTTGCATCAACGGGAGAATCCAAATCAACCGCACGCACCTTGTCTGTCTCGAGTCCCACACAGAGTAGATTGCCTCCGAGTCGCTGATTCTACGCGATTACTTGATGGCGGATTCGGTTTGCTCGAAGGCGTGGTAGGAAGAGCGCACGAGCGGGCCGGCTTCGACGTGTTTGAAGCCCATCGCTTCGCCAGCGACTTTAAATTCAGCGAACTCATCGGGATGGAGGTAGCGGACGATCGGAAGATGTTCGCGCGTTGGTTGCAGATATTGGCCGAGCGTCAGGATGTCCGTTCCCTGCGCCGCCAGATCTTTAATCGTCGCGAGCACTTCGTCTTTTTTTTCGCCGAGGCCGAGCATCAAACCTGTTTTCGTCGGCACGTCGGGATGCATCTGTTTCGAGCGCCGCAGCAGCTCAAGCGAGCGCTCATAGACGGCGCCTTTGCGCACCTGACGATACAATCGCGGCACCGTTTCCGTGTTGTGATTCAGCACGTCGGGTTTCGTTGCCAGCACCACATTCAGCGCATCCCAATCACCGCGAAAATCCGGAATCAGGACTTCGACTTTGCATCCGGGCACGCGACTGCGAATCTCTTCGATGGTGCGCGCAAAAATGTGGGCGCCGCCGTCTTTCTGGTCGTCGCGATTCACGGAAGTCACGACCGCGTAGCGCAAGCCCATCCGCGCGACGGCTTCAGCGACGCGCAGCGGCTCTTCTTCGTCCGGCGGCCCGACGGGCTTGCCCGAAGGCACGGCGCAGAATCCGCAAGCGCGCGTGCAGATGTCTCCCAAAATCATGAAGGTAGCGGTGCCGTGCTCCCAGCACTCGCCCATGTTGGGGCAGCGCGCGCTTTCGCACACGGTGTGCAGATCGAGCGTGCGCATGATGCGCTTGAGATCCTGGTAGCGTTCACCGCCGAAAAATTTAACGCGCAGCCATTCCGGACGCGGATGCGCGTTCGGCGAGGGCATCGGGATGCCTGCGCCCGGCACGTTGGAGATGATGTTGAATGGTGAGCCCATAAGGGAGTGGTCGAAGCGGCCAACAACAGACCGCTTAACTCCCATTTTACCGTATTCCGGCAGG
>DATAMU010000667.1:0-3342 GCA_036266605.1 Candidatus Acidiferrum sp.
TGCGATGACGCGCGGCGCCCATCGAAGCGCGGATGGCGATTTCTTTTTCGCGTACCGACGCGCGCGACAGCGTGAGGTTGGCGACGTTGGCGCACGCGATGAGTAAGACGAGCACGACGGCGATAAGAAGAATCAGCAGGCGCTCGCGGACGTCGCCGATCAATCCCGTTTGAAGCGAAACTGCGGAGATGTCGGCGTTCCATGCTTTTGGCATGGTCCACGGAAATAGCGTCGCAACCTGCGATTGGAGAAAGCGCATTTCGGTGTCGGCTTGTTGCATGGTGACGCCGGGACGCAGGCGCGCGATCGTCGGCATGTAGTCGCCGCCCCAATAGGTGTGCGCGTCGCGCGGATCGATGTTCAGCGGAATCCAGACTTCGGTTTGCGGCGAAGGGAAATGGAAACCGGCGGGCATGACGCCGACGACTTCGCGCTGTGTGCCATCGAGATTGATCAGGTGGCCGATGATGTTGGGATCGGAATTGAATTTTCGCTGCCAGAGATTGTTGCTGAGGATGACGAAGTGGTTTTTGCCCGCGGCATCGTCGCCGGTGCGGAATACGCGGCCGAGAGCAGGTTCGGAGCCGAGGATGGAGAAGAGTTCGGCGGAGACGGGCGTGCCGCTGAGGCGTACGGGGTCGCCGAGGCCAGTGAGATTGAATTCGTAGCCTTCGGCGTAGGTCGCGATGTCCATGGTTTTGGAGCGTTCGCGTAGAGCGACCAGTCCGCCTTTGGGGTATGCGGCGTTGTTGAGGCTGATGAGTTCGTTGGGATGCGCGTAGGGAAGCGGACGGAGCAGGATGCCGTTGACGAGGCTGAAGATCGCAGTGTTGGCGCCGATGCCGAGTGCAAGCGTTAAGACTGCGATGAACGTGAAGCCGGGATTGCGGCGAAGGAGGCGAGCGCCGTGGCGTAGATCCTGCGCGAAGTCTTCGAACCATCGGCCGCGCCATTGATCGCGGGTGACGTGCTGGACCAGCGCGACGTTGCCGAATTCGCGGCGCGCAGATTCGGCGGCTTGCTGCGGGGAGGCGCCGCGATCTTCATGGTCGCGGGCGGACATTTCGAGATGGGAGGAGATTTCTTGTTCGAGTTGCGACTGTTTTTTGTCGCTGGGATTTTTTTGAGAGCTCAACGGTGGCTCCTCGAAAGGGAACGATCGGATCGATCTTGCCGAGATGGGGCGCAGCGTGCTGCGCCCCTACACACAGAAATGAGCCTGGCGCGGTTACTCATGGCGGAGTGCTTCCATGGGATCGACGCGCATGGCGCGGCGTGCGGGGATGTAGCAGGCGGCCAGCGCGACGGCGGTTAGAAGTGTTGCGACGGCGATGAAGGTGAATGGGTCGGTTGCGCTGACGCCGAAGATCATCGCCTCCATCGAGCGGGTTAGTGCGAGGGAAACACCAAGCCCGATGACGATGCCAGCGGCGGCGAGTCTTCCGCCTTGACTGAGGATCATGCGCATCACCGCAGAACGGCTTGCGCCAAGGGCCATGCGCAAACCGATTTCGCGCGTCTTTTGGCCGACGACGTAAGAGATGACGCCATAGATGCCGATGCTGGAGAGAAGCAAGGCTAGTCCGGCGAACGATGCGAACAACGTCATCGAAAATCTGCGAGCAGCAAGGCTCGCGGTGATAACGCTATTCATCGTTTGGACGTTGTAGATGGCCTGATTGCTGTTGATCTCGCGGCTCGTGCGGCGAAGTCCTTCGACGAGTTGCTCCGTCGGAAGCGCGCTGCGGACGGCCAGGAAAGTTCCGCCTCCGCCCGGCACGCCGACGATGTAATCATCGGGCATCTGCACACACGAAAAGTAAATCTGCGCGCGCAGTTGTTCGTTCAGGTCGGAATCGAGTCCCCACTGATTTACGTGGCCGACGACGCCGACGATTTCGAACATTTTTCCGTCGCCACCCATTTCGAGATGGGACATGTGGACGCGTTTGCCGAGCGGATTTTGCCCGGGAAAATATTTGCGTGCGAATTCCTCGTCGATGACCGCGACGGCGGTGGAGTGCTCGTCGTCATGATCGTTGAAGAAGCGGCCGGTCTTGAGCGGGAGTTTCAAGACGTTGATGTAATCGGGCTGCACGACGTAGCTGAGTGACCAGTGCATGTCGTTTTCGCTGGCGGGTTTCGGTTCGCCGTCGATCCAGAAGAGTTGCTCGTCGTCGGAACTCATTGGGAAAGCGGCCCAGGATTGAGAAGCCGACTCTACGCCGGGAGTGGTGGCAAATTTTCGATCGAGGTCGCGGACCTGGCTGCGGATTGCATCCGCCTTGGCGCCGAGCATCTGGGGCGGCAGCGCGAGACCGAAGGTCACGATGTTGGCGGGTTCGAATCCAGGACTCGTGCGCCACAATACGACCAGACTGCGAATCATGAGACCCGCGCCGACCAAGAGAACAAGCGCCATCGCCATTTCGGCGACAACAAACGCGCCTTGCGCGCGGTTGCGCGAGCCGCTTCCGCCGCGGCCGCCTTCTTTCAGCGTGTCGTGCAGGTGCGGAGACGCTGTTCGCAGCGCCGGGACGATGCCGAAGAGAATCCCGGCGAGCAGCGAAATCCCCGCGGTGAAGAACAGCACGTGGCTGTCGATGGCGATGTTACCGGCACGAGGCAGTTGGACTGGCAGCACCTGCACCACGGCGCTCGTGGCCGTTTGCGCGAGCAGCAATCCGACAACGCCGCCGCTCAGAGCGAGCAGCAAGCTTTCAGTGAGAAGTTGGCGCACCAGGCGGCTGCGCCCTGCGCCAAGGGCCACACGGATCGCGAATTCGCGCGTGCGACCGGTGGAGCGGGCCAGCAAAAGATTGGCGACATTGGCGCACGCAATCAACAGGACGAATCCGACCGCTCCCAGCAAAACAATGAGTACGGGCTGCACGTCGCCGAGCATTTCTTTGCGAAAATCGACGAGCGTGGCGCCGATGCCTTTGTCCTCGGCGGGATAGGCCTGCGCGAGATTGTCGGTGACGCGCTGCATGTCGGCGGTGGCTTGCTCGAGGGTGACGCCGGGTTTGAGGCGACCGATGCCGTGGATGCCGAGGCCCGCTTCGCGCTTGTTGAGAATCGGGTTGCTCCACTGACCGATGGGCGCGTAGACATCGATAGGAACGAGTGGCCGCTGGAAGAGGTCGAAGTTTGCGGGAGCGACGCCGACGATTGTGTAGGCTTTGCCGTCGAGATTCAGAGATTTCCCGATGACGTCGAATGAGCCGGACAATTTGCGATGCCAGAAATTTGCGCTGACGAGAACGACCGGCGCGGCCCCGATTTCGTCTTCGCCCTGCGCGAAGAACCGGCCGAGAACGGGCTGCACGCCCAAGAGCGAGA
>DATAMU010000668.1:0-3694 GCA_036266605.1 Candidatus Acidiferrum sp.
TTTCCCAGGAAGCGTCGGGATTCAAGTCTTGATTCGAGGGAGTCCAGGCGCATCCACCCGCGGCTTTTCGGTTTGTGTCTTTGGCGAAGGCTTTCCATTGCGCGCGGGTGACGTCGTATTTGCCGGCGGCGAATTGCGCGATCGTGACGCGGCGCTGTGGGCCTTCGATGTCGTCTCTGCCGGGCTCATCGAGGGGGGCGCCCATGAGGAAATTGCCTCCTGGGATCACGACCATCTCGGGGCAGTCGGGGCAATCGCGAAAGACCTGGCCGGGGTGAAAGGCGTCTGCGAATGCATGCGATATGAAAAGCAGGGTGAGTGCTGCTGAGCACAGTAGGATGGAACGCATGTGGCCTCCGTCTGGCCTCAAACGCGCGATGAGTGACGTACGTTGGGTGAAGGATATGCTGCGGAAGAGGTTCTGAATAGCTGAATCGTCAGCGAGCTCTGTGGATTGCGCCCCACTTGGCCATGTGGGTGAGGATTGGGACGAGGGTGCGGCCGTAAGCGGTCAGGGCGTAGCGGAGATGCTCTTCGCGTTCGTCGAAATTTTTTCGGCAGATGATTTCGTCTTTCTCGAGTTCGCGAAGTTGTGCGGTGAGGACTTTTTTTGTGGCTTCGGGGGCTTCGCGGCGGAGTTCGCCGAAGCGTAGTGGTTTCGATTTGAGCGCGTTGACGATGATGGGCTTCCACTTTCCTTCGATGACGTCGATGGCGGCTCTGACGGGACAATCGGCAAGGCGCATGGCGAAACTCCGGTTACAAAATTGTGCCTACTAGACGCGCGAAATCGGCGCGTGCTAACAACTGTAGATGAAATCAGCGCAAGAGCGATTGCCTTCCTATTTTTGCCGCGCAGGACGACCCGCCCGATTCGAAGTCTTGTTCACGGATTCAGAAGCACGCAATACAACCAAGGGGGAAACTGTGAAAATCATCGCGTACGACAATTTCAAGCCTGGAGTGGAGTTGGATGATCTGCGTCCGTATCTGAAGGACGAGGTGTCGAATGTGTGGCGGTTGTGGAAGGAAGGCATCGTACGGGAGAATTACGCGCGCGCGGATGTGGGCGGGGTGGTGATCGTTTTTGAGCTGGACAGCGTCGAAGAGGCGAAGAGGTACATTGAGGATTTTCCGCTGACGAAAGCGGGCCTGCTGGAGTGGCATTTCATTGCGCTCGATGCGCCGTTGCCGCTGGAATATTTGTTCGATTCATCGGTGGACGTCGCGAAGCCGTGGGATCGGATGTCGAAGAGTTAGAAAGGGTTAGGGGGCCAATCATGGGAAGTTCGTTGCCGCCGAGTTACACGGATGCATCGAGGACCGCGCTGCTGGTGTACGACATGCAGCGCGGGATCGTGAAGCAGGTTGCAGGTTCAGAGAAGGTGGTTGCCGGATGCAAGACAGCAATCGCGGCGGCGCGGGGCGCGGGGATGCGCATCGCGTATTCGAAGCACATGTCGCCGCCGCGTGCGTGGCTGGGAAGCACGCAACTGCGGACATCGATGGCGTGGCAGCGCGCTCAGAAGCCGGAGGATGTGAAGAGCTGGTTTCCACGCGGATCGGAAGCGTCGGAGATTGTGGCAGAGCTAGCGCCGACGGATGAGGATTTGGTGGTGGAGAAATTTACGATGTCGGCGCTGGTGGGAACGGCGCTGGAGTTCGCGTTGCATGATTGCGGAATCGTGAATCTGGTGATGGTGGGGATCGCGCTCGAGATTGGGATCGAGCCGACGGTGCGGTCGGCGACGGACGCGGGATTTGTGCCGGTGGTGCTGACGGATGCGTGCGGATGGGGCAATCCGGCAGCGGGAGAGCGATCGCTGGAGACGATGAGGTTTATCGGCGAGGCGATTGTGACGGACGTGAAGACGTTCGTGGCGGGACTCGCGGGTGGCGGGCGCGGGTAAGTTCGACCGCAGGGCTGAGGACCCACTCAGTATCTCGGAGAGTGCGGCGCTTCTTAGCTAGAAAATAAGGATTCGAGTGCGGCCACCGGCTAAAGGCACGGCGCGCTGGCGAAGGGTGCGTGGTGAAGTTGGGGAAAAACCGCACCCTTGGAAAACTAAGGGTGCGGCACGCAACTACCGCTTTTGGGGATGGATTGGCTGTTTTGTGAAACTTTAGCGGATTGGTTTCGTCATCATAGGTACAACTTTGTGGAGGTGTGCTTATGTCGGAACTTTGGCGGGATGTACGGTATGGGGTGAGATTGCTGTGGAAGAGTCCGGGGTTCACGGCGGTTTCGCTGATTGCGCTGGCGTTGGGGATTGGGGCGACGACGGCGATCTTTAGTTTGTTGTATGCGGTGTTGCTGGCGCCGCTGCCTTATGTGGGCGGGGACCGGATCATGATGGTGTGGACGCACCAGAAGGGGCAGCAGAGGAGCGTTTCGCCGGCGGATTATCTGGATTGGCAGAAGCAGAGCAAGTCGTTTGAAACGGTGAATGCGTGGACGGGGGACAGCTTCACGATATCGACGCCGGATTGGACGGAGCAGGTGCAGGCGAGCCGGGTGGCGCCGGGATTTTTCGATTTGTTGTTTGGGGAGAAGGTGGCGCTGGGGAGGCATTTCGTCGCGGACGATGCGCTGCCGGGAAACGACCATGTGGTGATTTTGAATAACAAGTTTTGGCACGACCGGTTTGGGAGCGATCCGAACATTGTAGGGACGAAGCTGCGGATGAGCGGCGAGCTGTACACGGTACTGGGTGTGGCGGCGCCGAGCGCGTCGGACCAGGGCGAATCAAAGATGAATGTGCCGCTGGTGTTCAAGGCGGGTGAGGCGGAGAACCGCGAGGCGCGGTATTTGCTGGTGATGGGGCGGCTGAAGCAAGGCGTGACGGTGGAAGCGGCGAACGCGGAAATGAATGTCATCGCGAAGCAGCTGGAGGTGAGCTATCCGAAGACGAATAAAGATGTGACGGTGAGCGTGGAGCCGCTGAAGGACGATTTTCTGCCGAAGGAGACGAAGATCGGGCTGTGGCTGATGATGGGGGCGGTGGCGTTTGTACTGCTGATCGCGTGCGTGAATATTGCGAATTTGCTGCTGGCTTGGGGGACGGCGAGGTCTCGCGAGATTGCGGTGAGGGCGGCGCAGGGGGCGTCGCGATGGCGGATTTTCCGGCAATTTTTGATTGAGAGTTTGTCGCTGGCGGTGATTGGCGGGGTGCTGGGGACGGTGCTGGCGGTGGGGATTCTGGGAGTGGTGATGGGGCTGATGCCGCGGAATCAGCTGGGGATTCCGTATGAGGCTGATCCGCACCTGAATGTGCAGGTGCTGCTGTTTACGCTGGGGGCGACGCTGCTGAGCGGGGTGCTGTTTGGGTGTTTTCCGGCGTGGCATGCGTCGAGGCAGAACATCAGCGACATGTTGAAGGAAGGCGGGAGGTCGTCGGGTAGCGGCGGGCGGAACAGGCTGCGGCGGGCGCTGGTGGTGGCGGAGTTTGCGCTGGCGCTGATTTTGGTGGCGGGGGCGGGGCTGATTTTGCGGAGCTTCTGGAATGTGACGCAGATCGATATGGGGATTCGGAAGGATCATATTTTGACGTTCACGGTGCCTGTGCAGCATGAGCGGACGGCGACGGGGGCGCAGATTCGAGCGGTGTACAAAGAGCTACAGGAAAGGATTGCGGCGGTGCCGGGGGTTTCGAATGTGGGGATCGCGCTGGGGCTGCCGAGGCTGGGCGCGCCG
>DATAMU010000669.1:0-3322 GCA_036266605.1 Candidatus Acidiferrum sp.
CGTCGCTCACGTCGAACGCGTCGTACTCGAAGGCGCCCTGCGCGACTCGAAGTGGAACAAAACACGCGCCGCAGAACGTCTGGGCGTCTCACCCAAAACGCTGCTCGCGAAACTCCGCGCGGTCGGCCTCGAACAGTAGAGCGCCATTTCTCGCCGCGTCTTGTCGCTATTTTGTAGGGGCGCAGCACGCTGCGCCCCATGTCCGCACGATCGTTGCGTCTTGAGTTCGATGGCCTCGCCGCGAGCACAAAGTCGGCGAGACCGTTTGGGCAGAAATGTTAAATGTGTAAAAGCGGCACTGGGGTGCCGCACTCCAAAACGATCGTGGCTGGACTAGCGAGCCCAGCCGGAGTCGCCGCCGGCGGCGCGCAGTTGATCTTCCAGATCGGAAAGACCCTGCTTCAGTTTCGCGATTTCGTCTTTCTTCGCTGCAATCTTGGCGTCTTGGTCGGTTACGTCTTTGCGCGTGTACTGCTCGGCCAGGGCCTTTTGCGGATCGGAATAATACTGCGTCTGGAGCTTTGAAGACTCGCGTTGAAGAACGTCGAGTTCCTGTTCGGCCTGGCTAATCTTCCCGCGCTGTTCGGCGAAACGCTTGCGCCATCCGGCTTCGTCGAGCGGTTTGTCGGATTTCGCATCTGAGGCGCCATTGCCATCGGCAGGCTTCGCCGCGTTCGCGTCGGCTGCTTTGGCGTCGGTCTTGCCGTCGTTTGAAGTCGAAGCTGTCGCTGCCGCCGCAGCCGGAGGAGCTGGCGCGACGTCGTCATTCGTGAATACTTTTTTCGGTTTTGCTTCGGCTTTCTTCTGCTCGCGCGCCTTGCGTGCGGCATCGGCAACCGGGTCGCTGGTCTGCTGCGATGCGTCTTGATATTTTGCGGCCACGGCGATTCCCGCCAAGCCGAGCACCGGCAGCACCAACAAAAGGTAAACGCCGGACTTACGCCAAGTCACTGTACCCATCGTGATGTACCTCCCCGGTGGCGAGCTGGACGCTTTTCATCGAGCACGCAAACGACGCGCTTGCGGCTCATATGGGAATGACGTCCTTCTTCAATTCTACTGCGTCACTCGCCTGGGCTCGACGAGCGGGTAGCGTAACGATAAAGACCGCACCACCGGACGGGTGGTTCCGTGCTTCGATCAAACCGCCGTGCTGCAAAATAATTTTCTGAACGACTGCCAACCCTAACCCGGTTCCACGCGCTTTTGTCGTGAAAAACGGATGAAATAAACTCGGCATCGCATCCGCCGAAATTCCTGAGCCGTTGTCTTGTACGGTGATGCGCTGCGACGGCGCATCGCCACTTCGTACAATTTCTCCGCGAACGACGACGCGTCCGCCGGTCCTTCCTTCGCACGCTTCGGCGCCGTTGCGCGCCAGGTTCAGAATCACTTGTCGCAGCAAGCCTTCGTCGCCGGCGACGATTCCGAAGTCGCCTTCGGCGCGTACCGAAACGCCAGGCGCCGCTCCAGAAATTTCGTCGAGCGCGCGTTCGATCAACGGCCGCAATTCCACCGGCTCGTCCGAAATATCGAGTGGCCGTGCGAACTTCAGGAACTCGGTCACCACATGTGTGATGTTGCGAGTCTGCTCAAGGATGCGCTCGGCGTGATCGGAAATTTCGCCTTCGGCGGACTCCGAGCGAATCATTTGCGCGTAGCCGGAAATCGTCGCGAGGGCATTCTTGAATTCATGCGCGATGCCTGCGGAGAGTTCGCCGAGTGCGGCAAAATGTTTTTTCAACTCCATCTGCTCTTGCAGGGCAGCGAGTTCCGTGAGGTCGCTGAGCAAGCAAATCGCTCCGCTGATTTTTTCGTCGCCACGACGCACCGGCGAAATCGTGACGCCGAGGCGGCGCGTATCTCCCGCCGGCGTTTTGTGATCGACTTGTTCCCGCCGAAAGATTTTTCCTTCCGCCAGACACTGACCCACCAGCTGCGTCAGCTCCGAGTTTTCTCCAAGCACTTCGCTGTAACGGCGGTAGCCGAGGCCGCGAATGCCGAGAACTTGTTCTCCCGCAGGATTCGCGCTGGAGATGATTCCTTGCGCATTCACCATCAGCAAGCCGGCGGGCATGTTGCGCGTGACTTCTTCGCTGAGGCGTTCGGTGTGTTCGGCGCGTTCTTTCTCGATGCGGTGCAGACGCTCGAGTTCTTTTTCCTGCTCGCGCAGTTTGCGAATCACGCCTTGCATCGATGCGGTCATGAACGCCGCGGAGTTCTCGACGCGCGGCGACGCATCCGCGGTTGCGCTCTGCGCTTCACGCGAATTCTTGAAGACGCGGCGCACGATCGCAAAAATCAGCCACGCGACCGCGGCCAGCAACAAAGCGAGACCGAATGCCAGCATGTGTGGGCTTGGCATTGCGCTACTCTGCGCAGAAGCGCCGCCCTGCTGGAGCGCCGCGGCGCTTTGCTGGAATGCGAGGAGCGGGAGAATCACAGCGAGGCCCCGGGAAAATGCCGCATGACGATGGGACCGAGATAGACGATCAAGAGCGCGGCGACTCCAAGAAATGTGCCGAGCGGGAGCTGATACTGGCTGGCGATGGCCCAGCGCAGATCGCGAACGGTGCCGAGTTTGCGGCGGCTGGCGCGTTCGGCGAGCGCCAACTGCCAGCCGGAAGCGTAGAGCGCGAGGATCACGGCGCCGCCGACGATGCTGCCGAGCAGCGTGCCGAAGAGAATCGTGAAAAATGTGCCACGCAAGCCGAGAAACGCTCCGACCATGGCCATCATCTTCACGTCGCCCATGCCCATGCCTTCGCGGCCGCGCCAAAGTTTATAGAGCGCGGCGATGCCCCAGAGCAGCAGGCTGCCGAACAGGGAGCCGAGAACGGCGTTGATGAGCCCGACCAGATACATCGGCGGAACTTTGTGGAACCACGAAACGCTGGCAAAGAAAATATAGTCGGAATCGGGTGGCGGAACGAACGCGGAGAAAAATAATCCGAGAGCAACACCGGGCCAGTTCACGAGATCGGGCAAAATGCGAACGCGAAGATCGGTGATCGTGAGGACGACAATAAGGCAAGTGAAAGCCAACCATTTCACGGTGGCGTGGGTAATGCCGTATTCGAGATAGCAGAGGACAAAGAGGCAGCCGGTGGCGAATTCGACCAGCGGGTACATCGGAGAAATCGGGAGCCCGCAGGAGCGGCATTTGCCGCGCAGCCAGAGCCAGCCGAAGACGGGAACGTTGTCATAGGACTTGATCGGCGTCTCGCAGCGGGGGCAGCGCGACGCCGGGGACACAATGGACAAACCTTCTGGAATCCGCGATATGCAGACGTTCAGAAAGCTGCCAAATACGATGCCGAAT
>DATAMU010000670.1:0-2758 GCA_036266605.1 Candidatus Acidiferrum sp.
GGCTCACCGACGCTGGTGCGTTGCTGAAGGAATACGCCGAGCGGCTGCTCAATCTGCGCGACGAAGTGAAGAAAGGCCTAACAGAACTGGAGGGTTTGAAGCGCGGCGAGCTTTCTCTCGGTGTCAACGAAAGCTCGATTCATGCGTTGCTTCCCGCGCTGGCAAAATTTCGCGATGCGCATCCCGGTGTGCAGGTGCGCGTGCATCGCATGTTTTCGCGCGACATTCCGCACGAAGTGCTGAACTATCGGCTCGATGTCGGCGCGGTTTCGTTCGTCCCGCGCGAACCGCAGTTGCAGGCCACCGAAATTCTAAAAGACGAGCTCGCGTTGGTCGTGCCTCTCAAGCATTCGCTAGCCAAGCGCCGGGAAGTCAACATCGAAGACCTCGGCAAGGAAACGTTCGTCGGCCACATCGTCGAATCGCCGTATCGGCGTCGGGTTATCGAGCTTTTCGCACGCCATCAAACGATGCTCAACATGCCGATCGAAATGCCGACGATCGAGAGCATCAAGCGCTTCGTGCAAATGGGGATGGGCGTGGCGATCGTGCCGCGCATGTGCGTGCAGTGGGAACTCGAGCATGGCTGGATGAAAGAAGTGAAAGTGCGCCAGATGAGCATGCCCCGGCACGTTTACATCGTGTCACGCCGCGGCGCGCGTTTGCCGCACGCTGCCGCCGAGTTGATGCGCATCCTCAAAGCAGAAGCCGAGTAGCAGCCCCGGCCGGCCCTTCCGGCTATATATTCGTCGCGCTCCATTGCGTTACGATACGCGTCTAAACCATCGAACAATGACGAGCCTCATTGCCATCCTCGGTTTCGGTTTCCTGCTCGGCATGCGCCATGCTACCGATCCCGACCACGTCATCGCCGTCTCGACGATCGTCAGCCGTGAGCGGTCAATCGTGAAGGCCGGCTTGATCGGCGCGCTCTGGGGAGTTGGTCATACCGTCACAATCTTGATCGTCGGCTCCGCCATCGTTCTTCTCGGCATCGCGATTCCCGCGCGGCTCGGCCTCACGATGGAATTCTCCGTCGGTCTGATGCTGATCTTACTTGGCGTGCTAAATCTCACAGGCGCGCTCGCCTGGCTCACCGATAAGTTTTCGCCGGCGCATCCGAAGGTCGACGGCAACCACGCGCATCTGCACGAGCACGACACCAAGCTGCACATCCATTGGCACACGCACTCGGGCGATTCGCAGCACCATGGCGAAAGCATGGCACCGCCGCGCTGGTTCGACAAATCCACCGCGAAAGCAGACGCAAACGCGGAACAAAGTGGCCGCGCGACAGGCCTCGGCCTGTTCCACACGCTGCGCCCGCTCTTCATCGGCCTCGTGCATGGACTCGCCGGCTCAGCCGCGGTCGCGCTACTCGTTCTCAGCACAATTCACAATCCCAAGTGGGCTGTTCTCTATCTTTTGATTTTCGGGGTTGGCACAGTCGCGGGAATGATGCTAATCACCGCGGTGATTTCGCTTCCTTTTTCTTTCGCGGGATACAGATTTGCCTGGCTGAATCGAGGACTGATCGTAGGTTCCGGCGTGCTAAGTCTCGCATTCGGGATCTTCGTCTGCTATCACATCGGCTTCATCGACGGCCTCTTCACCAGCCATCCGGCGTGGACGCCGAGCTGATCCGACCGGGCCGCCTTACCGCAGAGCCGTTTCTAACTCTGCTTCCCCGCCGCCGTAATCGCATCTTCCGCCAGCGGATACAGCGGCAGCAGCTTGATCAATCCTGATACCTGCATCACCGCCTGGCCTTGCGATGTGAGCCCCGCGAGCGACAGCTTTTTCCCGTGGTTGCGGCGGCTGACGAAGATCGATACCAGCGCGCCGACTCCAGCCGAATCCAGAAACGAGCATTTGCCCATATCCAGAACCAGCACCGGCGCAGGCTCGGGTCGTATCGTCTCGATAAAGTCGTGAACTGTCTCCAGGCTCAACTTGCCGTTCAGGGCGATGACGACGACATCCGCGTTCCCGCTGTCGATTCGATCGAGTTCTAACTGTGTGGTTGGCATAAGCCGGAAAGCCTAGCCCAATTCGTCCCGCCGGACATTAAAATAGTGTTACAGCCCAAGCGGCCATCGCGGTGACTCTGCGCCGCCATTTTTTCTTTTCTCAAAATCGCTCACGATTCACGGGCGAAATCGATCATTTCCCAATTTGGTAAAGGTATCCGGTAAACGTAAAATTATTTTACTAAACATGTAACATTTTTCTTGACTGATTCAACGCACACGTTTATCTTCGCTCGCCTATCGCAAGCGCTGTGACCGCGCCGTTCTCCCCTCCCCGGAAAACGCATGCGCCTTTCGTATCTACAGTCACCGCTCCGCACGCTCATCTTCACCGCGCTCCTATATTTGTTAGCGCCATCACCCGCCCACGCGCAATCGCCTTATCTCTATGCGTCGATTCCAGGCAGCTCCGGCCGATCGCAAGTTGCCGCCTTCTCCGTTGCCGCCGACGGCACACTGACACCCCTACAAGGTTCGCCATTCAACGTGTCTGGCGAAGGCGGCTTCGTCACGACCGACCCGACGGACCAATATCTTTTCGTGCTCAATGCCCGCAGCAACACCATCTCTGTTCTTTCTATCAATTCAAGCGGCGCACTCACCGAAGTCCCAGGCTCGCCTGTTCCGACGCCGACGCCGACTCTGTCTCAGGGCGGAGGAAGTGCGCCGTCCGGTCCGCTCGGTATGGGCGCATTCAAAGGGACCTCCGCCAACTACCTGTACGTGGC
>DATAMU010000671.1:0-3495 GCA_036266605.1 Candidatus Acidiferrum sp.
CTTGGCTTGCTCGTCGCGGACCGAGTCTGCATGGAAGGAAATCGGAGGCTCCATCGAAGTCAGGCTGATGAGCTGCATGATGTGATTCGGAACCATGTCACGCAGCGCGCCTGCCGTGTCGTAGTAACTGCCGCGTTGCTCGACCCCGACCGTCTCTGCGACCGAGATTTGCACGTGATCGATGTAGCGCCGATTCCAGATGGGCTCGAAAATTCCGTTCGCGAAGCGAAACGCCAAAATGTTCTGAACAGTTTCCTTGCCCAGGTAATGATCAATGCGGTAAATCTGCTTCTCGTTGACTACCTGCAAGAGTTGCTTGTTGAGTGCCTTCGCTGAATCGATGTCGCGTCCAAAGGGCTTTTCGATGATGACGCGCCGCCAGTGCTGGGTCGTTTCTTCCATCAAGCCGACATTGGAAAGTTGTTCGACGATGGGGCCGAAGAAGTCCGGCGCAGTGGCGAGATAGAAGAAAAAATTTCCGTGAGTCGAGTGGTCTTGATCGACCTTGGCCAGCGTATCTTTGATCGTCGAATAGAGGTTTTTGTCGCCAAACTCCCCGGTGATGTAGTACATCCGACGCTCGAACCACTCCCAAAGATCGTTGTCGTTCGACCCTGGGGCGAACTCCTTCAGATCGTCCAGCATCTTCTTGCGGAAATCTTCCGTGGACATCTGCGTGTGCGCTACGCCGACGATCGCGAATTCGCGCGACAGCAACTGGTATTTCGCGAGGTTGTAGAGCGCAGGGATCAATTTGCGGCGAGTCAGGTCGCCGGCCGCGCCGAAGATGACCATGACACAAGGATCTCCGGGCCGGCCGATTTTCGGGGACTGAGTGACGGGCATGGTGTCGGTTTGAGCCATTTTCGATTCCCCTTAGGCGGTCTTCTTTGCCGCAGTTGGTTCTACGTGGCCACCGAACTTCTGCCGCATCGCAGAAAGAATTTTTTCGGCGAACGTGTGTTCCTGTCGCGAACGGAAGCGCGTGAACAGGGCGGCGGAGAGCACGTCCACGGGCACGGCCTCATCGATCGCAGCCTGAATCGTCCAGCGCCCCTCGCCGGAGTCCTGTACAAACCCGCTGTACTCGGAGAGCGTCGGGTTCTCGACCAACGCCATCGCGGTGAGATCAAGCAGCCAGGAACTAACGACGCTACCCCGGCGCCAGACCTCAGCGATATCGGGTAAGTTCAAATCGTATCTATGATCCTCGGCAACCTCCTTGCTGTTGGCGTTGCGGAAAATATCGAAGCCCTCGGCATAGGCCTGCATCAAGCCGTACTCGATTCCGTTATGCACCATCTTCACGAAGTGGCCCGCACCTGACGGCCCGCAGTAAATGTAGCCGTCCTCGGCGGTGCCGGAGATTTTTTCGCGGCCGGGAGTACGCGGAATATCGCCGCGTCCGGGAGCCAGCGTTTTGAAGATGGGATCGAGTTGCTGGAAAGCCTCTTTCGGGCCGCCGATCATCATGCAGTAGCCGCGGTCGATACCCCAGACGCCGCCGCTGGTTCCCACGTCGACGTAATGAATTCCTTTGCTCCTGAGATCCTTCGAGCGGCGAACGTCGTCTTTGAAGTAAGAGTTGCCGCCGTCAATCAGGATGTCGCCGGCGCCCATGCGGTTGGCGAGTTCCCGGACCGTGCTCTCGGTGGCGTCGCCGGCCGGAACCATGAGCCACGCGACCTTCGGCTCTCCAAGTTTCGCGACAAAATCGTCGAGTGAAGAGGACGCGATGGCGCCCTCGCCTGCCAACTTCTTGATGTTGTCTGCGCTCAAGTCGGAGACGACAACCTCATGGCCGCCGCGCATCAAGCGGCGAGTCATGTTGGCGCCCATCCGGCCTAAACCTACCATTCCCAGTCGCATGGCTGCTCCTTACTTTGGGGTATTAAAACGTTTTTGTAAAGGCGAAAACTGAAGAGCTCGTCACTTTCGGGCCATCATCTCGAGTCGGGCGAGGATTTGCGTAGCAAGCTCGAGGCCTCGGGGAACTGTTCCGGTACACGCAAACCCGCTCGCCAGCTTTCGCCGGCTCAGGATGAGGTCAAACCCTAATGGGCGCGCCTTCTCTTCGAGGGTGACGCCCTCCTCAAGACTAGCCCAGGGCTTCGCGAAATGCCCTTGCAAGCTGGTCAAGCCCGGATTTCAAGTCTTTGCCCAGGTGTACGCGCAATGCGCGGCGTCCGCGTTCTGCCAGGACCTGGAAATCGCCTCGGGCCTGCGCAGCTTTCACTGTACCAAAGGTGTATTTCTGTCCGGGTACCGGCAAATCCGCTGCGTCATCACTTGTGATCTGGAGAAAGACTCCCGAATTCGGGCCGCCTTTGTAGGCTTGTCCGGTGGAATGGAGAAAACGAGGGCCGAAACCTAACGCTGTCGCCACTTTTTTCTTATCGCGAATTGCTGTTCGTAAATCCTGCAGGGCCTTTTCGTCCTCAGCATTCATCTGGATATATCCGAGCACGGCGAAGTAGTCGCCGGAATGGAGACGATCGAGGTGAGCCTTCAAATAGGCAGCCAACGTCTTATTATTTCCCGAAGCCTTCGCCAATTCCTGCGCGTTCCTGGGATCGGTGAACAGCTTGATGTTGTGGTCTTCCAAAATCGGAGTCTCCGCGGGAAGCGAGCCAGTCTTTTCGTATTCCGAAGTCAGACTGCGGGTTGCGATCTTGCTCGCTTCAACGTCGGGTTGGTTGAAAGCATTGATTCCGATGATGGCACCGGCTACGGCCGTAGCGATCTCCCATCGGAAGAATTCCTGGCCAAGATCGTACGTGTCACCCAACGAGATGCGGACGACTGGTTGACCCGCTTTTTCGAGCGCCGTGACCTTCGCATCCTGCTCACTGTCAGGCGCGGAGTCGAGGCGAATGTAAGCAAACACTCGGTCGTTGCCATAAACGTCGGGCTGTCCGAGCGGTTCCCGATCCACGGGAATGACTCCGTGTCCCTGCTTGCCGGTGGATTCAGCGAGAAGCTGTTCGAGCCACGCACCGAGATCGGAAATGCCTGGCGAGGTGATGATGGTGACCTTGTCGCGGCCTTGTTTGGCCGCCGTGCCAAGAACAATGCCAAGTAGTGCGCCGGGATTTTGCTCAACCGGCACCGAGGCTTGTGTCGCCTGAACCATTTCCTCGGTGCGGTCGAGAAACTTCGCGACATCCAGACCCATCGCGGCCGCCGGGACCATGCCAAAGTTCGAAAGCGCGGAGTACCGGCCTCCAATGCTGGGCAGTCCGTGAAAGATGTATCGAAAATGGTCCGCCTCGGCGACCTGCTGCATCTTCGAACCAGGATCGGTGATCGCGATAAAGCGACTGCCTGCCTTTTCGGCGCCGATCGTCTGTTTCACTCTTTCGAAGAAATATTGTTTGAAAATATTGGGCTCGAGTGTGCTTCCCGACTTACTGGAAACAATAAACAGCGTGTTCGCGAGGTCAACCTTATTTTCGAAAGCTTTGACCTGTGCGGGATCCGTGGAGTCGAGCACAT
>DATAMU010000672.1:0-2765 GCA_036266605.1 Candidatus Acidiferrum sp.
TTGCCGAACGCCATCGTCGCAATGGGGACGCAGAATCAATCGACGTTGCTCGTCGTTGGGCGGGAAAAAGCGAAGCAACCGCTCGATGCCGCGGCGAATGTGGTGGAAAAGCGTCTCCAGGACGTCTACACCGATTATCAAAAAATTTCCCAACGCAAGACGGTGGTCGGCGGCTTACCCGCAGTCGAATTCCACTATCGCGGCAAAGCCGAAGACCACGATTGGTCCGGCACACTTGTGGTTATTGCGCGCGGCAGCGATGTTTTCACCGCGCTCGGCATGACCTTCGCGGACAACGATTTGATTCAGATTCAGGAAAATGTAATCGCAAGAGCGATCGCCAGCCTCGACTTCAGCGTTCGCTAAAGCGCCAGTAGGTCCACACCGCGTTTCACGCAAAACAATTAGCCTGGAGGTAAGGACAGATAAGATTGTCGAAATTTAGTCTGCGCCGGAAGCGCTCGCCGGTTCCGCTGGCTTCTTGTGTTCGCGAATGAGCGCGATGAGCGCCTGCGCCGCCCTCGGCAAACTGCGATCGCGCCGATAAACCAATCCCAATTCCCGCCAAAGATCGACGCCCTCGACGGTGAGCAGCTTTACTTCCCCCGCCTTGACGTAATCCTTGGCAAAGCTCTCGCTGATGAACGAAACGCCCGCATCCGCAGCAACAAAGCGCTTGATCATCCCAATGCTCGGCAGCTCCATACTAATGCGAATGCGCGAACGATACGGCCGAAACAATTTATCGAGCACCTGCCGCGTAAATCCTGTCTTCGGAAAAATCAACGGCTGCGCCGCTACTTCCTCCAGCGTGATTTTCGTCCGATGCGCCAGCGGATTTCGCGTGCTCACCATGAACCGCAGCCGATCCTTATGAATATGATGCACGCGCAGATTTGGCGACTTCGTCGGCAGCGTCACAATGCCAACGTCAACAGACCCATCCTCGATCCGCTGCAAAATCTTATGGCTGAAATTGCGATAAATGCTGATGTGAACCTGCGGAAACCGCCTTTGAAACTCCGCAAAAATATCCGGCAACAAGTACAAGCAGGTCGCTTCGTTCGCCCCAAATAACACGGGCCCCTGCACAACGTTCCCGCGATCCGCCACAACTTGCACCGACTCGTCGCGCAATCGCAGCAGCCGCTCGGCGTAATCGAAAAGCACCTCACCCGCGGGCGTCAGCTCAACCGATTTCGCCGAACGATCGAGCAACTTGGCGCGGTAGGCCTGCTCCAACTGACGAATCTGCGCGCTCACCGCCGATTGCGACCGGAAAACCTTCTGTCCTGCTCGTGAAAAACTCTTCAGTTTGGCGACGTATACGAAAGTGGCAAGTTGATCGAAGTCCATAGATGAACCGCTCGCCGTGCATTATATCGGAATCGGCAGACGAGTGCGGCAAATCCTCCCCGATGCAGAAAATTCCATCCAACATTGTGAACGTAACGTGAACAGCGTGCGGACGTGGCACGTATGCAGCGTCTAGGCGTGTAAAGCAGCTGGTGAATCCGTGGGGCCTGGGCCAATCAACAAATTCTCTGCGCGCGACAATTGCGCCAGCACCGGCTTCCAAGTGTCGGCAACCGTCGCTTGCAAATGCACAGGCTGCACGCGAACGAACGGCATCCCATTTCGCCGCGACAGCAACCGACTTGCGCGCGGGCTGCCCGTGAACTGCACATGCTCTTCCAGCACGCGCCGCAGCCAAGCTTCTTCTTCCGCTTCCACTTCGTGCACGCCGACGAAATCGCGGTTCAACACGTCTTCCACTTCCGCGCGCAAAACATACGCGAGCCCGCCCGTCATGCCCGAACCAAAATTCAATCCGAGCGGCCCGAGCACGAGCGCCACTCCGCCCGTCATATATTCGCAGCCATGCTGCCCAACGCCTTCCACCACAGCCAGCGCGCCGCTGTTACGCACCGCAAACCGCTCACCCGCTCGTCCCGCAACATAGAGCTGCCCCGATGTGGCGCCATACAAAACCGTATTCCCCGCGAGCACATCCCCTCGCCGCGAAGCCGCAGATCCCGACGACAGCGCAATCGTGCCGCCCGACAATCCCTTACCAACGTAGTCGTTCGCCTCGCCGTTCAGTTTCAGCGTTACGCCCTCTGCCAAGAATGCGCCGAAACTCTGCCCCGCCGCGCCGTCGAACGCCTGCACAATCTCGCCATCGGCGTAGCCGTTCTGAATGCGCCGCCGCATCAGCTCGCCGCTCAAACCCGCTCCCACGCTGCGATCAAAATTGTGAATCGTCTGCGGCCGCGCCCGCTCTTCCGCCGGCTTATCAAAATAGTACGAATCGTCCGCCGCTCCAGTGTGCTCGACCGGCATCTGCCGCGGCGCCACGCGGCGTGCCTCCGAAACCGGCACAACCATGAACGCATCCATGCCTGAACGCGTATCGAGCAAATCGTACCAACCGCGCAACTCGTCCAAAGATTTCACGCCGAGCTTCGCGAGCTTGCAGCGTACTTCTTCCGCGAGCGATCGGAAATACGCCACGATCATTTCCGGCTTGCCCGCAAATCGCGTCCGCAACGCTTCGTCCTGCGTCGCAATTCCCACCGGACACGTATTCAGATGACACTGCCGCGCCATCACGCACCCAATCGCCAGCAACGCCGCCGTACCAAATCCAAACTCATCCGCACCCAAAATCGCCGCGATAATAATGTCGCGCGAAAATTTCAATCCGCCGTCAACACGCAGCGAAATTCGCGACCGCAGCCCCGCACGCACCAGCGTCTCGTGCG
>DATAMU010000673.1:0-8920 GCA_036266605.1 Candidatus Acidiferrum sp.
TCTCGAAGCACATCGCATACGTCGTGCAAGGACGGGGACACATCCTCAAGTAGCGCGTCGAACTCGGCGCCGTATCGCTCCCGCCACGCTTTCGGGTAGCAACCGGCTGCCCAGCGAATCAGCGTTCTCATGCTTCCTTCACTCGCCGATTCCCGATTCGGACGATTTGCCCAAATAGAGCGAGTTGTTTCTTCAACTCAGCGGCGCCGTCAGCAGTGAGACGATACGGCTGCCTTCGGGAATCTGAGTTCACAGCTCGAATCCAGCCGCATTTCTCGAGGCGAGTGATCGCGCCGTACAGAGTGCCGGGGCCGAGCCGAATGGCTGCGAATGTCTGGATGTCTTCCATGATCGCGTAGCCGTGTTTGTCGCCTTCGGCCAAGCTCGCAAGAATCAAAACGGTCGGGTCGGTCATGGTTACTACGCCTCGCGTAGTAACGTACCGCGTAGTAGTGGGCCCGTCAAGCCCTTGAATTCGAGGGTCGGCAAAGAAAAAGGCGCAGCCGACATCGGCTACGCCTCGGGACGATCTGGTTGTTGATCTACTACGCTTTTGCCGCCTGCTTCGCCTCGACTGCGTCCAGCACGCGCGTTGAATAAATTAGGGCGGCGCCGGCGTTCATGGCTACGGCGACGCCGAGGGCTTCGCTGATTTCTTCTTTTGTGGCGCCGGCTTTCAGGGCCAAATCCGTGTGGACCGTGATGCAGCCGTCGCAGCGGGTTGTTACGGCGACGGCCAGCGAGATGAGTTGGCGCACCTTTTCGCCGAGTTTTGTTGTTTGGGCGTTGGCGCTACCCAGCGTTACGTAGCCGCGCACGGTGTCCGGCGTCAGCTTCTTCAGCTCGCCGAGCTCCGTCATGATTTGCTTCTGATATTCATTCCAATCGAGCATCATCTTCGTATTCTCCTATCTTCCGTTCGGGCGTCTCTACCTGTCCGACTATATAGATCCGAGTCGACAGCGTCGTCAAATCGGCCATGAAACAGGGGTGAATCGGCCACGGGTCCCCCTTTTGTGCGATGCACCAGCCGCAGCCAACAGGTGGCAATTTGGTTTGAGGTCTCGAACGTTCATGCTAATGGCGGCATTCGACCTTCAACCTTTATTTACTATCATTCGGGCTTGGACGTACCTTTCCGCTTCGCGTTTTCTAATTTCCATTTTGCGCTCCGCCCTGTTAAATTTTCTAGTTCGCGCTTGATGCGTGAAACCGCTGAGCAGCGGTAGGCGTCATTTTCGCCAAGTGTACTCATCCCGGAGGATGTGAAAACTCATGAAGAACGCGTACAACGGCCAGACCGTTCCGGCCGAAGGCAAGGCCATCGGCTACAGCGGTGGCGCACTGCAAGTACCCGACTCGCCGATCATTCCCTACATCGAGGGCGACGGGACCGGCCGGGATATCTGGAAGGCTTCGCGTCGCGTTTTCGACGCTGCCGTCGAGCACGCCTATGGCGGCAAAAAGAAGATCGCCTGGTTCGAGGTCTTCGCCGGCGAAAAGGCTTTTAATACGTTCAAGGAATGGCTCCCTAACGACACCGTCGAAGCCATTCGCGATTTCCGCGTCGCGATCAAGGGGCCGCTTACGACTCCTGTCGGCGGCGGCATTCGGTCGCTGAACGTCGCGCTGCGCCAGCTTCTCGATCTGTATTCGTGCGAGCGGCCTGTGCGCTATTTCCAGGGCGTTCCTTCGCCTGTGCGCGAGCCGGAGAAGATGGATGTCTTCATCTTCCGCGAAAACACCGAGGACGTTTACATCGGCATCGAGTGGCAGTCGGGCACGCCCGAAGTGAAGAAGCTACTTGAGTTTTTGAATAACGACATGCTTAAGGGCGGCAAGAAGCAGATTCGCTGGGATTCCGGCGTCGGCATCAAGCCGATCTCGCCTACGGGCACGAAGCGTCTCGTGCGCCGCGCGATTAAGTACGCGCTCGCCAACAAGCGCAAGAGCGTCACGCTCGTGCACAAGGGCAACATCCAGAAATTCACCGAAGGCGCTTTCCGCGACTGGGGCTACGAACTGGCGCAGCAGGAATTTCGCCCTGACACCGTGACCGAACGTGAAAGCTGGATCATCGACAACCTCGACAGGAATCCGCAGCTTACCGTTGAACAGAACGCGGCGTTGATTGAACCGGGCCTCGAGCAAGCGACGGATGCGTTCAAGAAATCGTTGTATGACGAGGTGAAGCAGACGCTCGATTCGATTTACGCGACGCACGGCAAAGGTCAGTGGAAGAAGAAACTGATGATCAACGACCGGATTGCCGATTCCGTGTTCCAACAGGTGCTGATGCGTGCGGATGAGTACAGCGTGCTCGCGACGTCGAACTTGAACGGCGATTATTTGTCGGACGCGTGCGCGGCGCAGGTTGGCGGTCTCGGCATGGCGCCGGGATCCAATATTGGCGACGGATATGGGGTGTTTGAGGCGACGCACGGAACTGCGCCGAAGTATGCGGACAAGGATGTTATCAATCCGAGCTCGGTGATGCTCTCGGGCGCGATGATGCTCGAATTTCTTGGCTGGAAAGAAGCGGCGCAACTGATTGAAGACGGGATTGCGCGGACGATTCAGCAGAAGAAAGTCACTTACGATCTCGAGCGCTTGATGCCGGGAGCGACCAAGGTTGGCACGTCGGCGTTCGCGACCGCGATCATCGAGAATATGAAGGGCATGGCCGTCGGCAAGTAACGCTGCGCGAACGATTCGCGCGGCACGACAGACCGAAGAAAATTTAACGCAGAGAGCACAGAGTTCACGGAGATAAGAATGAGCCGAAAGAAAGTAACCGTAGTGGGTGGTGGATTCGTGGGTTCGACGACGGCGCAGCGCATTGTAGATCTCGAGCTGGCTGATGTCGTGTTGACGGATATTCTCGATGGTCCTCCGGCGGGCAAAGCGCTCGATATGGTGGAATCGGGGCCGATCACGCGGACGGATTCGCACGCGACGGGCGTTTCGACTGCGACGGGCGATTACAGCGGGACCGCGGGCAGCGACGTTGTGGTGATCACGGCAGGCTTTCCGCGCAAGCCTGGGATGTCTCGCGATGATTTGCTGAAAGCGAATTACGACGTCGTGAAGGCGGTCGTGGAGCAGATCGTCAAGCATTCGCCGAATTGCATCATCATCGTGGTGACGAATCCGCTGGATGCGATGGTGCAAGCGGCATTCAAAGTCAGCGGCTTCCCGAAGAATCGCGTGCTTGGAATGGCCGGCGTTTTGGATTCCGCGCGCATGAGCTCGTTCGTCGCGATGGAATGCAAGGTGAGCGTCGAAAACGTGCACTCGTTCGTGCTCGGCGGTCACGGCGACGATATGGTGCCGTTGCCGCGCTACTCGACCGTTGCCGGGATTCCCCTACCCGACCTACTGCCTGCCGACAAGATCGAAGCCATCGTGCAGCGCACACGCAAAGGCGGCGCTGAAATCGTAAACCTGCTCAAGACGGGTTCCGCGTATTACGCGCCATCGGCCGCAGCCGTTGAAATGGTCGAGGCCATCCTCAAGGACAAAAAAAAGATTCTGCCGTGCGCCGTATATCTCGAAGGCGAATACGGGATCAAGGGCCTATGCGTTGGCGTTCCTGTGAAGCTCGGCTCCAAGGGCGCCGAAGAAGTCATCCAGATCAAACTGACCGCAGAAGAAAACGCCGCCCTCCAGAAGTCCGCAGGCAGCGTGAAAGAACTCTGCACCGTTCTCGGAATCTAGATACTTCGCCATGTGGGGCCGAAAGAACTTCTACTTCGGGGACAACATCTCCGTCGGGGTGAGAGATCTCGACGGGGCGATTGCTTGGTATGAAGAAAAGCTTGGTCTCAAGCTAACTCCATTGAAATCCGAAGATTTCGATGCCTTCCTAGCTTTTGGGAAGAAGGACGAGATCGGCTTAGCCCTCTGTCTGATCCCACCAGGGCAAACAACTGCGAATGTTGAGGGGCATCCGATTCTTTTCAGCAAGACAATCGAGGCAGCATACGAAGACTTCTCGTCCAAGGGCATTAACGTCGAACCCATCCAATCCGATTCCGGCGGGAACCAATTCTTTCGCTTCCGCGATCTGGAGCAAAACGTGATCGAAGTCTGCCGCGAGCCTTAGCGACTAAGATCCAAACAATGAAATCCAAAAGGGGCGCCAGAATCGGCGCCCCTTTTCGTTGCGTTTTCTTGCGGCCCAGGGAAAATCGAATTGCAATGTCAGCGCGATGTCTGCGCGGCGCCGAAACTACAGTCCGAAGATTTTGTCGGCGGCGAAGACTAAACCCAAAGTAAAAATTGCGATGACGACTTCGCCGATGGCGCCGACTGCGAACGGCCGCAGGCCCTGCTTCTTCATATCGCGGAAGTTCGTGCGGAGTCCGACGCCGGCGAAGGTGAGCAGGAACGCCCAGCGCGACAGATTTGCCAACGAGGTGATCTGTTCCTTGTTGAAGAACTGGACGGTCGCGAGAATCGAGATCAGCAGGAATCCGAGGACGAACTTCGGAAATTTCTGCCAGAGAAACTTCGCTTTGTTCGTGATTGTTTTGGCCTGACCTTGGCTCGCCCAGTAGATGGCGTAGGCGAGCACGACGAAGCCGATCATCGCGTTGCGCGTGGTCTTGGCGAGCACTGCGAGCTTCCCTGCTGCGTCGGAGTACAGCGCGCCAGCAGCGGTGGCCTCGGCGGTGTTATCGACGGCGAGGCCCGCCCACAGTCCGTATGCGTGGTCGCTGAGATGGAGCCAGTGGCCGATCAGCGGGAACGTGAAAAGCGAGAGCGCGCCGAGTGCGAGGATCGCTGCGATCGCGAACGATGAATCTTCCTCGTCCGCTTCGATCGCGCCTTGCGTGGCGATGATGGCACTGACGCCGCAGACTGCGGAACCAACGGCGAGTAGCGAAGTCAGCTTGGGGCGCAGGCCAAATGCTCGGCCGAGCCAAAGCATGAATGCCGTAGCACCGGCGATTTCTAGGGCGACGAGACCGAGGCTGAGCCCGCCGAGTTTCGCGACGTCGCCGAGCAGGAAGCGCGCCCCGAGAAGTACGATTCCAGCTTTGAGCCAGAATTCGTAGGTTGCGACCCCAGCGCGGAAGATTGCAGGTACTCCGACGGTGTTGGAGATCGCGAGGCCGATGAGAATTGCCCACAGAACGTATTCGATGTTCGGAAAAGTCCAGTGATGGGCTTTTGCGTAGGCTCCAAGATTTTTCTCCAGCAGTTTGCCCGCGTAGCCGATGGCGGCGAGGAGCGCGATTCCGGGGATGAGGCGCGCGAATTGAAGAACCGGATTGTCGGTTCTGGATTGTGGTATTGCGACCGATGACGCCATTTGCTTCTGATTCCTCCGTCGTTTCCGACTTTTCTCGATTCTCGTTTTTCGACCTATTTGTTGACGTGTTTCCCGATTTGGGAATTAGGGGGCGACCCACCCCCCGGTACTTTTTTTCTAAGGATGTGATTCTGTGGGGTTTATCTCGCGATGTTGTTCAAGGATGTGAATCTAAATGGGTTAGCGGCGATTGAGTTGTAAGTCTACCAAGGGACTCGGGTTAGGACGCCGGAGCGAACGAGCAAGGCTGCGGCTAGGGCTAGGAGGACGGCCCATGTGTCTAGGGAGAGTAGGCGTTTCTTTGGTTCTGGGATTTGCTGGGAGGTGGTGCTCATTCCTTGGGCTCCTTGGCGTTCAGTTCGTGCTCGTCGTTGTGATGTCTAAGTTGTTGAATCTAGATCCTGCGATCTGGGAAGCGATCGCGGCTACAGGCCCCGGAGAGCGTTTGGGCGACAACATTTGCGTGCGAGGCTCATTGGGGTTTGGGCCTTGAGGGATCGATCGCGCGGACATGGGGCGCAGCATGCTGCGCCCCTACACTGATGAGATCGATGAGTCGGTGTGCGGCGACGCGGCCTACGATTAGCAGGGCTGGCGCAGGGAGGCGGGATTCGGTCGCGAGAGCTGCCACTGTGGTGTGGCGGATTTGTTGGTTGGGGCGGGTGGCGTTGGAAACGATGACGCAGGGGAGATCTTCGGGTTGGCCGGCCGCGAGGAGGCGGCGAGAAACTTCGGCGTAATCGGCGCCGGGCATGTAGAGAACGAGCGTGGTGTTGGCCGAAATGGCAGCCCAGTCGAGAGATGGCGTGACGGCGAAGGGATCGGCGTTGGCGGCCTCTTCGCCCCGGGAATATGTGGTGATGACGAGCTGTGAAGCCGCGCGACGGTCGGTTAGCGAGATCCCGGCTGCTGCCGCCGCACCCAGTGCCGCGGTGATGCCGGGAACGATTTCAAATGCGATGTTGGCTTCGCGCAGGGCCTGGATTTCTTCCCCTGCGCGACCGAATAGCGTTGGATCGCCGCCCTTGAGCCGAATCACAACGTCATGGCTGCCGGCGTACGAAACGAGCAAAGTGTTAATTTCGTCTTGCGTGAGCAATTTCTGGCCGGCGCGTTTGCCGACATCGACGATTTCCGCTGTGGCAGGAATCCGTGCGAGGACTTCCCTGCTGACGAGCGAATCGTGAAGCACGACCGTGGCGCGCGCGAGCAGACGCGCAGCCTTCACGGTGAGCAACTCTGGGTCGCCCGGGCCCGCGCCGATGAGATAAACCTTGCCCATTTAATTGTCGATTCCGACGGGGACCGCACCGACACCGGCCGCAGCGGCGTCGCGTTTGACCGGCTCCGCGTAGCCACCTGCGAGGATGGAGCGTAACTCGTCGTTGGTATGCCGCGCAAAGAATTGGCGCAAGTTTTCGCCACTGGCGCGATTCTGGGTGAATTGATTCATCAAGCGTTCGATCGCGTCGGGGACATCTGTGGCCGCGCAGCGATAGCCCACGGGACGCGCGATCGAGGCGAATTCACCTACGCTTCCGCCGATGCAGAAGTAGTAGGCATCGACCATCTTTCCGTCCTGCTTGATCTTTTTGCCTTCGAGGCCGATGTCGGCGATCCAGTGTTGTCCGCAACTATTGGGGCAGCCGGTGACGTTGATGCGGAGTTGCTCCTGGAAGCCGGGAATGCGCTCATCAAGCTCGTTCGCGAGCCAACGAGAGAAACCCTTGGTTTCGGTGAGAGCGAGTTTGCAGAATTCGGTGCCGGTGCAGGCAACCGCGGCGCGAGCAAAAGCCGCGGCGCGAACCGGCAGACCCGCCGCCGTCAATTCTCCTGCAACACGGACCGCGTTGCGATCGGGAACGTTCACGATGACGAGGTTCTGCATTACGGTGTTGCGGATGTGGCCGTCGCCATAGCGATCGGAAAGATCAGCGGCCAAGCGGAGTTGATCGGGAGTGATGCGGCCGCTGAGAACGTTGGCGCCGACATACGAAAAGCCGAGCTGCTTTTGCGCGTGGATGCCAACGTGATCGCGATGAAAGTCGGCGGGGACTTCCTCCGGTTCGGCCGGGTCGAGCTTAAAGCCGAGCTTCTCGTTCAGAGCTTCGAGGAAGCTGTCCGGCGTCCAACCGTACTGCAAAAAGAGGAATTTGAGACGGGCGCGCTCGCGATGTTCACGGAGCACGTCGGCACCTTTGAAGATTTCGGCAATTCCCTTTGCAACCGGGACAACCTGATCCCAAGGGACAAACGCGTTGAGTCGAGCGGCAAGAAAAGGATTTGTGGAGAGCCCCCCGCCTACGCGAACGGAAAAACCAGTTTCGAGGCCGCGTGCCCGGCGGCGCGTGACTGGGGTGAAGCCGATGTCGTTGATCTCGGGATAATTGCACCACGAGCGGCAACCGGTAACCGAAATCTTGAACTTACGCGGGAGATTGTAATACTCCTGATTCCCGCCGAGCGTGCGATTGATTTCGAGCGCGAGGGGCGAAGCGTCGCAGAATTCGTGCGCGTCAAAGCCGGCAAGCGGGCAACCCGTAACGTTGCGTGCGACGTCGCCGCATGCGCCGATGGTCGTCAGACCGGAGGACCAAAGCGTCTCGATGATTTCCGGAAGCGATTCAACGGTGACCCAGTGGAGCTGGACATTCTGGCGAACAGTGATATCGGCAACACCGCGGGCATGGCGCTCGGAAAGGCCTGCGATGGCGCGCGTCTGGGCGCTGGTGAGGAGGCCGTTGGGGATGCGGATGCGCACCATGAAGTATTCGGTGGCTTTGCCTTCGCCACCCTTGCCGCCGACGACGCCGAGACCGTCACCTTGGGTGTAAATGCCCCAGGAACGGAAGTACGTGCCCGCCCACTCGGGTGTGACCGAGGCGCGGCCGCTGCGAGCGAATTCCTTGATTTCGTCGAAGCGTGCCCATGCGAACTTTTCGCGCTTGAGGCGTTCGACCTTTTGAGCTTTGGTTTCTGTTAAGTTTTCAGCCATTTGCCGTCTTCCCCATTCAAAAAGGCGCGCCCTAAAAACAAAAAACCCACGTTGCCTGGACTCTGGCACGTGGGCTTCGGAACTTGAGGTTAAGGTCTAGCTAAGTTCGATAGCTCTTGAGGCCAGAGATGTGCGTCTTGCAACACGCAGCGTTACGACACGCAGCGGTGCCCATAGATAGACAACACACGGTCTGGCGGAGCATAGACATATACAGGAAAAGGATACGGCGGAACGGAGGTGGAGTCAAATCAGGTTTTGCGATGTTACAGATTGGGAAAACGAATGGGGCGGCGCGAGGGATATGCTGCTCAGCTTGGTGATGGCGAGCAGCCTGCCCAATGAAGATTTGTATGGCGCGGCGAACTTGAAGTATATGTGCTGGCGAGAAGAAGGCGCTGGGGGGCATAGGGTGAGACTTCGAAACAGGATTGGGTGGGTGGCGGTAACTCTGTTGGTGCTCGCAGCGTTGCCTGCCATTGCGAATGGACAGCGGGTGAAGGTGTGGGTGTCGTCGAATCGCGGGGACAGATTAGCCGCAAAGGAGGACCTGGAATTTCGAAAGGTCAAAGCCGCTGCGACGTCGAAAGCGGATTTTTCGATCGATA
>DATAMU010000674.1:0-4645 GCA_036266605.1 Candidatus Acidiferrum sp.
ATCAAAAGCGATTTCTTCATGTTCGGGCTCCAAACCTGATATCAGGCTTGTTCGGGGTTCTGAGAGTTCCGGAACTATCCCGATCCGAGGGTAGTTTCGGGCCTCCAGGGGCTGCCGAGCAATGGTACACAGGGTGTTTCAAATTGGTACTTTGGGTTAAATGTCCTGGAAAATGACTCGCTGTCACTTTAGCGGGACCTAAAGTACCTACCTGTAAGACCCTGCAACGTACTGATATCAATCCGCTTATGAGCCTTTACGGCCGGGACTTGCCGCTTCGGGCTTGACTAAAGAGCGCGCGCCGAGATTCTGGGGGGAAATCTCGCTGTTCCCGGCGCGCACCATCGGTACCAGTAGGAGGAGTACCGCGTCGGGCGGAAAATACAGGGTAAGAAGTCGTATATCTGCCTACTGTGCCCGGCAGGTCAGCTTGGACGGATTAGGGAGGGTACAGTTTGAGGTCTAAGTCTTACCCACAATGGTGAAAGGTGCCCAGTAATAAGGATGAGGGTATTCCTTGCGAATCTCCTTGGCGGCTTCGGCGGCAGCAGTCGCCTTGTTTTCACCGGTTTGGAAGCGGCGGTAAAACTCGGTCATGAATTTCTGGGTGCTGGCGTCGTTGACGTCCCAGAGGGTGAGGAGCAAGGAACGGGCGCCGGCGTAGAGCGCGCCGCGGACTAAACCGAGGAGTTCGTCGCCCGCGGAGACGACATTCAGACCGGTAGCGCAACCGCTGAAGGCGAGAAGTTCGGCGTTGAGGCGCATCTGGTAGAGCTCGTAGAGGTGGAGGTAGCCATCTCCGAGGGCGATGCCGGAGAACATGGGATTGTCGGGGCGGAAGGTGCCGTGAGTCGCTACGTGAATGACGCGGCTGTCAATTCCCTTTTCGATGAGTTTTTCGTGAGTGGCGTCGGCGCCGAGGTAAAGCTCGGAGTCGGGGATCATGCGATGGACGGCGTTGACCTCGTCCTGGATCAAGGGTGCTTTTTCATCCGGAACACCAAAGATTGCGGAGCCTGCGGCGGTGGCTTGGCCAGGACGGTGGCAGAGCGCGAAGACTGTGGCGCTGGGGGCGTATGAGATGTCGTGGAGATCGATCAGAAATTCGTCGCCGGTGTGAAGCGCGTGGAAGGGCAGGTAGTGCAGATTCCCGTGTGGAACGACGACCAAGTTTCGCGTGTGAATGTATTGGGAGACTGGATCGATGAGTTCTTTGTGGAGTTCGGCGAGGTGGCCGACGGTGGAATCGTACATTTCTTTTGCGGTGCCGTGTCCGAGGTGGGCCTGGAGATGGATGCGGCCGAGCTGGAAGCGGAAAAAGCGGAGCGATTCGGAAACCCGAGACAGAGTCGTGACGTGAGCGATGTGGAACGATTGCTGGGTGACGACGGCGGCGACGATGTAATCGCCGGCGAAATAGTATTCGAGGAGAGTTGTGTCGCCGGGCAGAACGGACTGAAGCGATGCGATGGTGGCGCACTCCGCCGGAGCGATGGCTGAGGCTTCGGGCGAGCCCTGAGGAAGATCCTGGAGGATGGCGAGGAGCGTTTTTTCTTTTTCGGTGGCTTTCTCGCGCAAGGTTGCCACGGTTTCGGCGGAATTCTGCGCGGAACGCATTTGCTCGAGTTCAATGCGGTGCTGATACCAGTTCAGTTCTTCGCGCAGTTCGCGAATTTTGTGGACGAGTTCGCTTTGGCCATGCTTTGGCGCGGGTGCATTGTGGCCACGCTGAAACATCAGCTCGGAGAGATTGCGCGACTTGGCGAGCTCGATATATTTGAAGGCTTCTTCGTCGGTGCCTTCGTCGAAGTCGGGATCCAGAGAGAGCTCGACCATGCTTTCGTAGAGCTCAGACTTATTTTTCATGAAAGAAATCTTGAGCTCGTCGCGATAGAGATTGCTGCGCAAATTTTCGAGGCTGTGGCGCGCCTGTTGATATTGAAGGTAGGCGGATGCGTGCGAGCCGGCTGCTTGATCGATGCGGCCGAGCAGGAAGCGGCCCTGGTATTGCAGGATGGGGCTGTCGAGTTTTTTGACGATGTCGAGGCCAGTGAGACATTCGCCGCGCGCGGTGGTTAGATCTCCGGTATGGATTGCGATTTGAGCGAGAAGGAAATGGCAGATCGCAGCTTTATTGCGTAAGAGCGTGTTGTTGAAATAATTCGCGGCGCCCGAAGCGAAATGCCGCGCTTCGTAGTAGCGGCCGGCGGAAAACAAAACGATCGCCTGGTAGAGATCGATGAGCCATTGCCAGACTTCGTTTTTTTCTTTGAGGAAAAGGCGCTTGGCTTCACCGAAAGTTTCGAGCGACTTCGCAGTTTTGCCTTCCTGGCCGAACGCGATGGCCTGATTCACGAGCGTTTTCGCGGCTTCGTAGCCGATTTCCAGTTCGCGGAAGAGTTGATAGCCGTGATGAGCGATGTCGTGAACTTCGGAGCTGAGATTGAGCTCGACGTAGATGTCGGAAAGATCGAGGTAGCAGAGAGCGACGAGATATTTGTCGCCGATCTTGTCGCCGACAACGCGCGCGCTTTTTAAGCCCTCGATCGCGCGGCGGTAGTCTCCGCGCAGATAGTAGAGATAGGCAATGTTGTAGTCGGTGGTGAGATGGATGAGCGGGATGTCGTGATCGAGCAGCAAATATTTCGCGCGCTCGTAGCTGGCAAGAGCTTTTGCGAAATCGTTGAGGCTGATCAGGCACATCGACATGTTGTTGAGAGAGATCGTCAGCTCTTCGGCGTCGGCATAGGGCAGCAACTGCTCGTACGCGTACTCGTAGTGCTTCAGCGCTTCCTCGAAGCGATCCTGGCGGTGAAAAATGTTGCCGATGTTGTTTTCGAGGCGAGCAAGGCGGCGCTTGTCGCCCATTTCGGAAAAGATATCTTGAGCTTTGGTGGCGAGCGCGAAAGCGCCGTCGTAGTCGCCAACCATGATGTGGGGATGGATCGCGGCGGTGACGGTGCGGCCGACGCCCTCTGGATCCTTGGCCTGGTGGAAGAGAGTTTCGGCTTCGTTGTAGAGCGCGATCGCCGTGACGTATTCACCGCGTTCGGAGAGGACGTGGGCTTTAATGCGTTTGCTCTGGGCGAGGAGTTCGAGACGGCAAAGGATGTTGGCGATCTGAATTGCGGTGTCGGCCAGAACGAGCGCGGTGGCTGTATTAACGCGAAATTCCTTCATCGTTGCGGCGTTTAGTTCGGCGACGACATCGGCGGACACGAGAGATTTGTGGTCGGCGAGGAACTTGCGGCGGTCGTCGGGCGTGGTGAGAGCGGAGATCCTGGCGAGATCTTCGGAGGTAAGCAGCGTCGATGTGGCAGTGGTGGTCACAGTGATGGTCTGTTTCCGTCGCTAGTGGCAGGCCGCTGCGGGGCGGAGGAACTGTTCGTCGATGTTCCAAAGCGCGTAAGGATCGAGAATTCCAGGGCGGAAATTGCCGACGGTGGATTGAGCGCCGACGAGAATGTCGGGGCTCAACAGGAAGACCAACGGTAGATTCTGCGCGACGATTTCTTGCACGCGGTCGTAGAGTTTTTTGCGCGTGGAGTAGTCGGTCGTCGTCATTTGCGAGTCCATAAGCTTGTCGAGTTCGGCCTCCCAGGAAGTCGCGGCGGTTTTCTCTCCCATATCCCACAAGTGCATTTCTCCGCTGTAGCGCCAGAGGCCCATTTCGGGAGTCGGATCGACGTCGCCATTGACGAGGTTCATCAAGACGGCGTCGTAATCATGGGTGTTCATGACGCGATCGACCAGGGCGCGAAATTCGAGAGGGACGACTTTGACGTCGATGCCGAGTTGTTTCAGATCGTCTTGAGCGATGGTGGCGATTTTTGTGCGCTGCGCGTTGGAGGAGCTGACGATGACGGTGAACGTAACGGGATGTTTCTGTTGATCGAGCAGCGCGCCGTTGGCGTCCCAGGAAAAGCCGTCGGATTTCAACAGGCCTTTCGCTTGATCGATCGAGCGGTCGGGATGCGGAATGTTTGCAGCCAGCCAAAGTTTGTTGCCAGGGCTCACGTTGCCCCAGATGGGAGTGGCGCGGCCGCCGTACACCAAGCGAACCATTCCTTTGCGGTCCATGGCAAGAGAAACGGCTTGGCGGAATTTGAGATCGCGGAACCATTGTTCCTTGGCTGTGATGTCGGCGTGCTTCGCGGTGTCGAGCGAGTTCATATTGAGGAGAAGAAAGACGAACTCGAGACCTGGGCCAACGTCGTAAAGACATTGGCTCTTTGACGAATTTTCTTTTTGCAGCAGATTGAAATTATCAGCGCCAACGCGTTCGAGGATTTGCGTTTCACCGCTTTTGAATTTGATGACTTGGGCGTCTTCGTTGGCGACTACGGTGAAGAGCAATTCGTTGAGATATGGGAGGCTCGTGCCGCGAGAATCTTTGCGCCAGTAGTTCGGATTGCGTTCGAGCAGGAGCTGCTGGCCTGCGACGTAGCTTTTGAGACGGAATGGGCCGAGGCCGGCGATTTCTTCGGGTTTGGCGTTCACACCCCAGATTTCGCCGACTTTTTTGTCGTGATAGGCGGACTCGAGCAGATGCTTGGGGAGGATTGCGAGGCTGTCGAAGATGCGCTCACCGGGGCCGTATGGTTTGGTGAGGTCGAACTCGACGGTGTAGTTGTCGATTTTTTTT
>DATAMU010000675.1:0-22519 GCA_036266605.1 Candidatus Acidiferrum sp.
GCTTCGCAAACCAAGCGCTAGAGATTCCTTTTTGCGAGCGTTACAGCACGCGCGTTACATGATGTTTTCTTGACGCGCCGTAGTGCGTTCGTTACACTCGCCGCTCTCGATCGCGACACCTCGTAATCGAAGAACGTACCCCTGCCCGGATCGACATCCGGAAATCCCCGAACGGAGAGATATATGGCAAAGAAAAAGGTGCAGGTTAATCTCAAGCCCATCGCGCAATGCATCGACGACGCGATTGGTGCCCTGAGCGGCTTCCAGAATCAAGTCTCGGCCGCCGACAAGAAAAAAATCAATCTGAAGATCAAGCTGCTAAAGAGTGCGAAGAAGGATGTGAGAAGAGCCTGTAGGGATAAGAAGATGACTCCGGGCTTCAACCTCGCTTAGGCCAGAAGAGTGCTCTTCCTGACAGCCGTTGACTTGTGAAGCGCAAAAAAAAGAAGCAGATGAAGCGCGCGTCGCGCTCACCGTCGCGGATTCCCAAACGCAGACCGAAAAAGGCGAAACGTCCGCGCTATCGGCGATCGCCCTTCGTGATCATCTACTGGCGCAACCGTCAGTTGGTGTTCGAGAATTTTCTGACTCATCGCCAGGTAACTGCGCAACCACTCACCGCTTCCCTGCTGGACTTTTTCGACCAATGGAGATCCGTCGCGGATTTGTGCGCGGTGCTGCCGCAATACGCTCCCGCGTCTCTCCAGCGCGCAGTCGAACAGCTCGTGCGACATTCGTTGCTGCATCGTAGCGATAGACCACTTCCCACGGGACACGTTGCGCTGGCGGCGTGGAGCGAGTGGAACCCGGCCGCGGGATTCTTCCACCTATCGACGAAGGATTTGCGATTCGCGGACGACGATGCGAAGGAATTTCGCTCACTCGTACGACACGCGAAGTCGAATCCGATTCCGCTTCCGATCAAGCGTTATCGCAATGCGGAACAAGTGCCGCTGGCGAATCCTTGCGCCGACAGCGGGTTCGCACGCGTACTGCTGCAGCGACGAACTTGGCGCAAATTTTCTGCCGAGCCTGTCGTCCTATCGGCGCTGGGAAACATACTCGGACTGACATTCGGCGTTCGCCACTGGGCGAAATTGCCCAAAATCGGATCCGTGGCGGTGAAGACTTCACCGTCGGGCGGGGCGCTGCACCCAATCGAGGCCTATGTGCTGGCCCGCAACGTGGATGGATTGGCCTCCGGCTTCTATCATTACGACGCCGCGAATCATCGCCTGGAGCTTTTGAAAAAAGGAGCGACGTCGCGCGACATCACGCGGCTACTGGCAAACCAATGGTGGTACGGCCCGGCAGGCTTCGTCGTATTTCTCACGGCGGTTTTCGAGCGCACTCGATGGAAATACGACTACGCTCGCGCGTATCGCGCCGTGTTGATCGAAGCCGGACATTTGTGCCAGACGTTTTGCCTGACGGCGACCTCGATGGGATTGGCTCCGTTTTGCACCATGGCGTTTGCGGATTCGAAGATTGAGAAAATGCTCGGGCTCGACGGGATTTCAGAGTCGGCACTCTACGTGGCTGGCGCAGGAGTGCGACCCGAAACCGGCGGGAAGATGGCAAATATTTTGAGCGGCTTCGCGGCGGAATAGCCGCGAGTAACCATGCAATACAAAAGGAAAATGGGCGCGACATCGTTCGCGCCCATTTTCTTTCTGGAGTGATTTACGCCTTTTGTGCGCGCCGCAGGAACGTCGGCACGTCGAGATCGTCCATCGCAGGCGTATCGCGGCTGACTTCGCGCACGTTTTCCTGCACCTGGTGCACGACGTTCGGAGTCGGCTGCGGTGGAGGCGGCGCCGTTTCGGCCTCAGCAATTTCCGGCTCAACCTTCCACGTCTTCGGCATGAAGGACGGCTTTTCCTTCACCTGCTTCTTGTTCGCGTCTTTGAAGCCGGCAGCGATAACTGTGATCTTGATCGTGTCCTTCATCTGATCATCCTGCACGGCGCCAAAAATAATATTCGCGTTTTCGTGCGCTGCCTTCTGGATGACCGATGAGGCTTCGTGAACTTCCTGCAGCGTGAGGCTCGAGCTGCCGGAGATGTTGATGAGAATGCCCTGGGCGCCCTGGATCGAATTGTCTTCCAGCAGCGGGCTGGCAATCGCGCGATTTGCCGCATCGACGGCGCGGCTCGTGCCGGTGCCGACCGCGGTGCCCATCACCGCGTAGCCTTGTCCGTGCATGATGGCCTTCACGTCGGCAAAGTCGCGGTTGATGATGCCCGGCACCGTGATAATGTCCGAAATGCCCTGCACCGCTTGACGCAAAATATCGTCGGCGATGCGGAACGCGTCAAAGAAGCTCGTGCCGCGTTCGACCGTTTCCATCAAGCGCTCGTTCGGAATCACGATCACGGTATCGACCGCGCCGATCAATTCCTGGAGCGCCTGTTCGGCCTGCATCATGCGGCGCTTGCCCTCAAACGCGAACGGCTTCGTGACAACCGCCACGCTCAAAGCACCGAGTTCACTCGCCAAAGACGCCACAACCGGTGCAGCGCCGGAGCCGGTGCCGCCGCCGAGGCCGGCAGTGATGAAAATCATGTCCGAGCCTTCGAGCGACTCGATAATTTTTTCGGTGTCTTCGAGCGCCGCTTTGCGCCCCGTCTCAGGATTGGCGCCCGCTCCCAGCCCTTTCGTGAGCTTCGCGCCAAGCTGAATCTTCAGCGGCGCCTGCGACAGCTTCAGCGCCTGCAAATCGGTGTTCGCGGTGATGAACTCGACGCCCTCCACCTTGGCGCGAATCATGCGATTGACGGCGTTGCACCCGCCGCCGCCCACACCGATCACTTTGATCTTCGCCGGCGACAGCTCTTCGCTGAAGCTCATGCGAATCCCCATATCTTTTCCGATCATTCTTCCCTCAGCTTTCCCAGATTCGCCGGCAACATCGCTTCGCGGCGCGTTGCGGCGCGCCGACGGGGCGGTTTACGAAGCGCCCGCGAACATGGACTTTAATTTTGATACTAGATTTCCCCCGCGCTGCGGTGACGCGCGCCTGGCCTTGGCGCCGTACATCACAAGACCGACGACCGTTGCGTATTCAGGCTGGGCGACCTGCTCGGGCATATCGAGGAGCCCTTTCGGCTCGGCGATACGCGCGGGCAGATGGAATGTCGTTTCGGCGAGATCGAGCAGGCCGTAGAGCTTGGCGCCGCCGCCGGCGAGCACGAACCCGGCGGGAATCTGCTTGTCGAGCCCGGCGCGCTGCAAATCATCGCGAATGAGAGCGAGCAATTCGTTGGCCCTTGGCTCGATGATGTCGGTCACCATGCGCGCAAAGATCATGCGCGGCGGGCGGTCGCCGACGCTGGCGATTTCGATGGCGGTATCCTCGGCAAGCAAGGCGGACGAAGCGCAGCCATGATGGCGTTTGATTCGTTCCGCTTCGGGAATCGGCGTGCGCAATCCGACCGCGAGATCGTTGCTGAAGTGATCTCCGCCGACAGCGATAACGCTGGTGTGACGGACAACTCCGCCGCCGTAAACGATAACTTCGGTGGTGCCGCCGCCAATGTCGAGCAGGCAGACGCCAAGGTCGCGCTCGTCCTGCGTGAGGCAGGATTCGGCCGAAGCGAGCGGCTCCAGCACTGTGTCGGAGATCAGGATGCCGGCGCGGTTCGCCGCTGTGACGAGATTTTGCGTCGCGCTGATCGACGAAGTAACGACGTGGACGTTGGCTTCGAGGCGCTGGCCGATCATGCCAACCGGGTCGCGAATTCCATCCTGCGCATCGACGAGAAACTCGTGGGGTAGGACATGTAAAACTTCGCGATCTTCGGGAAGCGTAATGTTGCGCGCCGCGTCGATGGCGCGGCGGACGTCGTCGCGTTCGATGTCCCGCGAACGATGGCCGAGCGTCACGCCGCCGCGGCTGTTCACGCCGCGCACAAAGCCGCCGGCAACCCCAACCAGCGCCGATTCAACCGGAACGTTGGCGACGCTTTCGGCTTCTTCGACCGCACGACGGATGGAACTGACTGTCGAGTCGAGGTTTACGATCAGCCCCTTGCGCAGGCCTTTCGATTCCGCCGCGCCCAGGGCGAGAAACTTCAACTGCTCGTCGTCGATTTCCGCGATCAGCGCGCACGTTTTGGTGCTGCCGATGTCCAGCCCAACCAGAAATTTGTCTTTCTTCGCCAAACGCACTCCAAACTTCCTCTACGCTAGCGCGATTTTGCCACCGTCGTGCCGCCGCTCGAATCGGTGTTCAAAATCACCTGCTTTGAATACTGAAGATCGATGTTGCGCACGTGGCCGTTGCTCGCTTGCCACTGCGCGAAATTGTCCACGACGAGGCGGTACTTGCCGCCGAAGTCGGCTGCGCCGAACTGGATGGTGACCGCTTGCGCATCGTTCGAGGATGAAATTCCCGTCATCACGGCGCGAAGATCCTTGGGATTGCTGAGATCGATTTCGCTGACATGATCGGCGGAACCGGCGCGAACGATGTCTATGGCACGTAAAAATTCCTGGTATGTGGCCATGCGGCGCCCGCGTTCTTCGCGAGACGTGCTGTCGCTGAGGCCGGTGACGATCGGAAACTGGAAATCTTCGCCGCGAGGCCGGTCGAGAATGACGCCGTGTGCGTCGATCAAGCCGAGTTCGGTGCCGTTGCGCAGAAACGCAATCGGAGTGCGCTCGGTGATCTCAACCCGGATGTGATTGGGCAGAATGCGCTGGACGTTGGCGGTATCGACCCAACTCAGCTCTTCCAGAGCGCTGCGTCGAGCGTCGAGCGGGATGCTGAGGACGCTGTGACCGCGGTCGCGCACAAATTGTTGCAGCACGGCATCGCGGCTGACCACGTGATTGCCGGTGAGTTCGATCTGCTCCGGCTTGAGCAGCGCGACCTGCGGCGAGTGATACAGAAAATCCCCGGCAAGCGCCGCTGCCGTGATCAGGCCGGTTACCACCACGCCAAAAACAAACGCGCGGCGATAGAACGACGCGCTCTTGCCGCCGAATTTCTTGCGGCGAATCTCGACCGGCTTCTGCCGGCGCAAATAGCGCGGCTCGTCCTCGTGGACGGCGTCGCCGCGGTACGAGTCGTCGGCCGCGGCTGCGTTACGAGGCATGGCCACCACCGTTCCAGATGACGACTTCGTGCTCGAGCTCAACGTCGAACGCCTTGTGCACGCGCTCTCGAACGTCGCCGATCAAGGTAAGCATGTCTTTCGCCGACGCGGTTCCCGCGTTGACGAAGAAATTCGCGTGGCGATCGCTGATCCGCGCGTCGCCGACATTCAATCCTTTGAGGCCGAGCTCATCGATCATCCGGCCCGCTGATTTTCCCGGTGGGTTTTTAAAGATGCATCCGGCGCTTTTTTGGCCAAGCGGCTGGCTCGAACGCCGCTTTTCGTTGCAGATACGAATCCCTTGAAGTATTTCTTTGAACGGTTTGGAGGGAAGTTCCAGCTTCACTGCGAGCATCATATCATCGGGTGCAAAAGATGTATGCCGGTATTCAAAGGAAATTTGATCGTGCCTGAGGATTTCTATCTTTCGCTCGGCGGCACGGTAAAGTTTTACTTCACGTACGTAGCTCCCGATCTGCATTCCGTAAGCGCCGGCGTTCATGCGGAGAGCGCCGCCGATGGTGCCGGGGACGCCGATTAGGCCTTCCATTCCTCCAAGGTCGTTCTTCGCGCAATAGGTAACCGTGCGGCCGAGGTCGGCCGCGGCATCGACTTGCGCGAAATTGCCTGTCAGCACGACGTCGGGCTCCGGCTTGACGAGGGTCATGACGACCCAAGGTAGCTCGCCGTCTCCGACAAGCAGGTTCGAGCCTCCGCCGAGAAATTTGTGCGGCACGCCGTGCTGGTCGAGCAAATTCAGCAAATCGGGAATGCCTTCGTGCTTTTTGATGCGGAGCAGATCGGTGGTGCCGCCTATTCCGAGCGACGTCAGCTCCGACATCGACTGGCCGGGGCGCAATTCGACGCCCAGATCCGGCAACGCCGCCAAAATCTTTGGATTCTCAATGCGCATGGTGAAGGGAGTGCTCCGTTCCGAGCAGTACCACCAGCTCGTTGCTGGCGCGGCTGACGTTGCCCGCGCCTATGGTCAAGATTGCGTCGCCCGGCCGCGCTTCTTTCAGCAGCTGTTCAATGCCCTGTTGCATGGTCGGGAAATAGAAGACGTTTTTGTGGCCGGCCTCGCGAATCGATTTGGCGAGCGCTTCGCTGGTGATGCCGGGGAGGGGCTGCTCGCTGGCGGCATAGATGTCGGTGAGAACGACGATGTCGGCGGAATTGAAGGCGCGGCTGAAATCGTCCCAGAGCGCTTGCGTTCGCGAGTAACGGTGCGGCTGAAACAGAACGAGTGAGCGATTGAATTTCGAGGCGCGCGCCGCCTCCAGCGTCGCTTTGATCTCGACCGGGTGATGGCCGTAGTCGTCAACCACCGTGATGCCGTTGACGACGCCTTTCACGTCAAAGCGACGGCCAACACCGGAAAATTTCGCCATGCCCTCGCGAATCAGCTCGCTCGGGACATTAAGATAGAGCGCGACCGCCGCAGCCGCAGCGGCATTGCGCACGTTGTGAATGCCCGGCGGATGCGGCAGCTTGAAGATGCCGAGATCGTCGCCCTTATAGCTGAGACGGAATTCACTGCCGAGCCCTTCCAACTTGATGTCACTGATGACCAGGTCGGCTTGCGGCGATGTGCCGTAAGTAATGATGGGCCGTTTTACGTTGGGAATGATGGCCTGAACGTTGGGCTCGTCGAGGCAAAGGATCGCGGCGCCGTAGAACGGGACTCGGTTCACGAACTCGGTGAAGGCATTCTGAATGTCTTCGAGCGATGAGTATTGATCGAGATGTTCGCGATCGATCGTCGTCACAACAGCGACGACCGGCGAGAACAGGAGGAAGCTGCGATCGCTCTCGTCGGCTTCCACAACGAAATAATCGCCCTTGCCGAGACGAGCCGTCGTGCCCGCCTGATTGACCCGGCCACCGATGACGAACGTCGGATCAAGATGCGCCGCGGCAAGCACCGACGCCACAATCGAGGTCGTCGTCGTCTTGCCGTGCGCACCGGCGACCGCGATGCCGTATTTCAACCGCATCAGTTCCGCAAGCATTTCCGCGCGCGGAATCACCGGAATCTTGTGCCTATGCGCTTCGCTGACTTCGGGATTTTCGGATTTGATCGCGGACGACGTGACGACAACGTGCGCATCGATCACGTTGCTCGCCTTATGGCTGTCGAATATCGTCGCGCCAAGATTCTGCAGCCGCTCGGTAATCGGCGAAAGTTTTGTATCGGAACCAGAGACAGAGTAGCCCAGCGTCAGCAGCACTTCGGCGATACCGCTCATACCGATTCCGCCGATGCCCACCAGATGAATCCGCTGGAAATTACGAAACGACACCATCATGGCTATCCTCGAGTCCCCAAGTCCGCTGACCCTGCGCGGATCGTTTGATCTGCGCCTGCAACAGGCGTACTGCGCGCCGGAGTGCGTGAACTGCCTCGCGGCGCTACTTCTTCGATCAAGTTGACGATGTCGCGCGCGGCCTTGGGCGTAGCCAGGCCGCGAGCGGCAATCATCATCTTTTCCATCTCCCGGGGCTGGTCGAGGAGGGAGAAAATTTCACTGCAAAGCCGGTCTGCATTGAGCTCCGGCTCCGGAATGACGCGTCCGGCTCCGGCGCTGGCCATCGCCTGCGCGTTGCGCAGTTGATGGCTGTCGGTCGCGGCGCCGAAGGGGATAAAGATAGCGGCGCGGCCAGCGGCTGCGATTTCAGAGGCGGTGATCGCTCCGGCGCGGCAGACGATGACGTCGGCCCACGCAAAACGTTCCGCCATATTGCTCAAAAATGGTACGACCTCTGCTGCGTACTCCCGACGCGCGTACGCCGTTCTGACAGCATTATAGTCGCGTTCGCCGGTCTGATGGACGATGCTTAGTTCCTCTTTGCGCACAGCGAGGCGGTCCATCGCGTCGACGAAGGCGCGGTTGATGACGAACGCTCCCTGGCTGCCGCCGGTGACGAGCAGGCGGAAGGGTTTTTGCAGTTGGCGTGACTGCATCGCGAAAAATTCTTGGCGAACGGGGCAGCCGGTGACGATGGCTTTCGGTCCGAGCGCTTTGGCGGAGCGTTCGTAGCCCGCGGCGATTCGTTTCGAAAGCTTGGCAAGCACTTTGTTCGTAAATCCAGGCTCGGCGTTGGGCTCGAAGATCACGTTGGGAATGCCGCGCATCCACGTCGCGAGCATCATTGGTCCCGCCGCGTATCCGCCGACGCCGAACGCGGCGACCGGCTTGTGTTTGTTGAGGATGCGCATTGCGTCGAGCAGGCCCGGTCCCAGGATCGCGAGATTTTTCGCCAGCGTTGCAGCGCCTTTGCCTTTCAGTCCGCCGGCGCGCAGCGTCTCGAGCGGCAGCCCCGCCTGAGGCACCAGCTTCATCTCCATCCCGCGTTGCGTTCCGACCAGCACGACTTCTCTCTCGCTTCCTCTCGACAACCATTCGCGCGCGATCGCAATCGCCGGAAAGACGTGTCCGCCCGTGCCGCCGCCTGCGATCAAAAGCTTCACGCGCTACGCTTCCGCCTGCTGACTGATATTCAGGAGCACGCCGGTGGCCAGCAGCATCACCAGCACGTTCGACCCGCCGTAGCTGATGAACGGCAGCGGGATTCCCTTGGTCGGCACGAGGCCGAGCACGACCACGAAATTGATCAGCGCCTGGAAAATCACCATCGCCGTGATGCCGAGCGCGAGCAGGCGGCCGAAGCTGTCGGGCGCGGCGTAGGCCGCGCGAATCCCGCGCCAGGCGTACACAGCGAAAAGAGCGATGACGATGATCGCGCCGATGAAGCCGAGTTCTTCGCAGATGACTGCGTAGATAAAGTCGGTGTGTGCTTCAGGGAGATAGAAAAGTTTCTGCTTGCTCTCCATCAGGCCGACTCCGGTGAAGCCGCCCGAGCCGACGGCGATGAGCGATTGCAGGAGTTGAAATCCGGCGCCGAGCGGGTCGGAGTCGGGATTAAGAAACGCCATCAAGCGCGCCTGGCGATACGAAACGTGAGAGATGAGCAGGTACAGAGCGGGAAGCGCCGCGCCTGCGCCGACGAGCAGCCATTTCCACGACAAGCCGGCGACGAAGAGAATCGCGGTGGCGATGAGCACGATGTCCACCGACGTGCCGAGATCGGGCTGCGCGACGATCAGCATGACGAAAATCAGGATCGGACCGACGGCGGGTAGAATCGTTTGCAGGAAATCTTCCTTGTTGAATTCCATCGCGGCTGCGGCGCGCCGCTTCATGTCCAGAAACCACGCCAGATACAAAATGATCGTGAGCTTGGCGAGTTCCGACGGCTGGATTCCCACCGGTCCGAATTTAATCCAGCGATGTGTGGCATGCGATTTGTCGAGGAAGAAAGTTCCGACGAGCATGAGCAGCACGACGCACACGGCGGTGCAGACGACCGCCGGTTCACGCAGCCGTCGATAGTCAACGCGCATCAGCGCGAACATGCCGACGATTCCGAGCACGAGCCATGCCGACTGGCGCAGCAAGAAGATGTATGGCCGACCGTATTGATGCTCGGCTGTGACTGCGGATGCGCTGAAGATCATCACCGCGCCCAGCAGGCAGAGCGCCAGCGTCACGCCGAACAGCCAGCGATCGTTTTCAACTTGTCTCGGCAAATGCGTTACCTCCTACTGCCGCCTTCCAAAATTTTCCTCGCAGCGTTTATCGCCTCGTTGAATTCGACGCTGCTGGCGAATGCTTTCTGCTTGCCGCCGCATTGCTCTGCAATCGGTGCACCAGTTCTTTGAAGATCCGCCCGCGCTGCTCGTAGTTCTCAAACTGATCGAAGCTCGCGCACGCCGGAGCCAGCAGCACGATGTCGCCGGGATGCGCCGTGTGCGCAGCAACTTCCACCGCGCGATCGATTGTTCCGGCGCGTTCGATCGCGACGCTGCCCGCGATTTCGCTTTCGATCTTTTCGGCCGCCGCACCAATGAGCAGAGCGAGAATCGCCTTGTCGCGCAACGGCTGCTGCAACACCGTATAGTCGCTGCCCTTATCCTTGCCCCCGAGAATGATCAGAATCCTTCCCGGAAATGCATCGAGTGCCTTCAACGTCGCATCGACATTCGTCGCCTTCGAGTCGTTGTAATAGCGCACGCCGCCAATGTCCGCGACAAATTCAAGCCGATGCTCGACTCCTGCAAAGCTGCGAACTCCAGCCGCGATCGCAGGCACGGCGGCCCCCGCCAGTTTCGTCGCGATCGTCGCCGCGAGAACATTTTCCAGATTGTGCGCGCCAGCCAGCGGAATCTCACCTCGCCGCAGCACCGTGTGATCTTCGCCGTCGATACGCAACACAACCTCTTCGCCGCGAAGATACGCTCCCTGAGACACGCGCTGCTTCCGGCTGAACCAGTACACCCGCGGCTTCGCTGGCGCGTATGCAGCGGATGCAGAATCATCCGCGTTCAGAATCGCGGCATCGTCCGCAGTCTGATTCTCGAAAATGCGCGCCTTGGCGTCGCCATACGCCTTCAGCGTGTGGTGCCGATCCAAATGATCCGGCGTCAGATTCAAAAACAACCCGACGTTCGGCCGAAACGTATCGATCAGCTCAAGCTGAAAACTGCTGAGCTCAACGACAGTCACCGTATTTTTCTTCGTCTGCTCGACCATCGAAATCAGCGGCGTACCGATGTTTCCTGCAAGCAGCGTCGGCAATCCCGAGCCACGCAAAATGTGTTCGATCAACGCAGTCGTCGTCGTTTTGCCGTTCGAACCGGTAATGCCAACTAGCGAGCCATGCCAAAACCGATACGCCAGCTCGATCTCACTCCAAATATTGACTCCAGCCTTGCGCGCCGCCGCCAACTGCGGAAAATCCGCCGGGACGCCGGGGCTCGGCACGATCAAATCCTGCTCCACAAAAGTCCGATCGACGTGCCCGCCAAGCTCGAGCGTCACGCCCGCCTCGCGCAGCTTCGCAACGGAGTCACCGATTTGCGCTTCCGTCCGCGACTCGGTCGCCGTGACGCGCGCCCCGCGTGCGGCGCAAAACAGCGCCGTCGCCACGCCCGTCCGCGCCAGCCCGACCACCAACACGCGTTTGTTCTTCAGCTCCATCGCAGCGAATCGCTACCTCAATTTCAGCGTCGTCAGCGCAAACAGCGCGAAAATCAGCGCCAAGATCCAAAATCGCACAATCACCTTCGACTCGCTCCATCCCGCCAATTCAAAATGATGATGCAGCGGCGCCATGCGAAAAATCCGTTTTCCGCGCAGCTTGAACGAACCGACCTGCAGAATCACCGACATCGCTTCGATGACAAAAATCCCGCCCACAAAAAACAACAAAATCTCCTGCTTGATCACCACGGCAATCGTTCCCAGCGTCCCGCCCAGCGCGAGCGACCCGACGTCGCCCATGAACACTTCCGCCGGATGCGCGTTGTACCAAAGGAATCCGAGCGAAGCCCCGACCAGCGCCCCGCAAAACACCGTCAACTCCGCCACGCGCGGAATGAACGCGATGTCGAGATACGTCGCCCAGCGATAGTTGCTGCTGACATACGTCAGCACCGTCAGCGCGCCCGCCGCGATCACCGTGCAACCAATCGCCAACCCGTCCAGCCCGTCCGTCAAGTTCACCGCGTTCGACGCACCCGTAATCACGATCGCCACAAACAGCAAGAACGGCACGAACGCCAGAAACCACATGTGCTTCGACGTCAAAAACGCGTGCACAACCAAGTCCGGATGCAGCCGTTTCGCAAACGGAATACTCAGCTGCGTCGAGTACGCCGCCCGCGTCGCCAATCCCAACAACCCGATGCCCACGACAAAGCTCACCAGGAGCTGTAGCGAAAATTTCTTCTTGCTCGTCAGTCCGAGGTTCCGTTGCTTCGAAACCTTCGCGTAGTCATCGACAAACCCGATTCCCGCAAACGCCAGCAACGTAAACATCGCCAGCAAAACAAATCCGTTCGTCAAATCCGCCCAGAGCAGCGTCGGCACCAACGTCGAAAGCACGATCAGCACGCCGCCCATCGTCGGTGTGCCCTTTTTCTTCTGATGCGCCTGTGGCCCCTCTTCGCGGATGTACTGCCCGATCTGCATGTCGCGCAACTTCTTGATCAGCCACGGGCCGAAGACCAGCGCCAGAAACATCGCCGTCAAGCTCGCATACACGGTGCGAACCGTGATGTAGCGGAAAACATTTAGAGGGCTGAAGTAGCGCTGCAGCCACTGATAGAGGATGTAGTAGAGCATCTAGTGGCGCACCTTCTCACCTTCGTGCGACGCCGCACCGCTAACGCGAACGCCATGCCGCTCCGCCAGCGACTCCACCACGCGCTCCATCTTCACGCCCCGCGACCCCTTCACCAGCATCAGATCGCCCGGCTGCAAAAACTCGCCCAAGAAATTCGCCGCTTCCTCCGACGAAGCAAACACTTTCGTCTGTGCCCGCGGCACTCCCGCCGCCACCGCGCCTTCCACAATTTCCGCGCCATCGCCCGCAACGCCGAACACCCAATCAATCTTCCCCGTCTGCGCCGCAAATTTGCCCGCCTCGCGATGCAACTCCGGCGAAGTCGCGCCCAATTCCCGCATCTCCCCCGCCGCCAGCACACGCCTCTTGTAATCCGGCGTCGAAGCCAGTACCGCAATCATCGCGTGCAGCGCCGCCGGGCTCGAGTTGTAGCTGTCGTTGATCACCGCCGACCCATCCGCAAATTTCAACAGCTCCCCCCGCATCGCCGGCGCGCGCAAACTCCGCAGCACGTCCCCCGACTCCTCCGGCGTAATCCCCCAAACGCTCGCCGCAGCCAGCGCCCCCAGCGCGTTCGCAATCACATGCCGCCCTGCCAGCGACAATTCCAGCGGCACTTGCTTGTCCCACTGCGTCAAAACAAATTTCGACCCCAGCGCCCCGCGATCGACAATCGACTCCGCGCGAAAATCCGCCGCATTCTCGATCCCGTACGTCAGCACCCGTCCCGGCGCATGAAACGCCATCGCCGCCACCAGCGGATCGTCCGCATTCAACACCGCCACCGATTCTTTCCCGTTCAATCCCTCGATCAACTCCCGCTTCGCCAGCGCAATCTCTTCCACGCCCGAGAAAAATTCCAAATGCGCCGGAGCCACGCGCGTCACGACGCCCACATCCGGCCGCGCGATTTCTGCCAATCGCGACAACTCGCCGCGCCGCGACATCCCCATCTCTAACACCGCCGCCTGATGCGTCTCGTCCAAATGAAACAGCGTCAACGGCAATCCATACTCGTTATTAAAATTTCCTTCCGATTTCAGGATGCGCAGCCGCGCGCCCAGCAGTGCCGCCAGGATCTCTTTGGTAGTGGTTTTCCCGACGCTCCCCGTGACCCCGGCGATTTTTCCGCCCCATGCCTCGCGTACCGCGCGCGCAAACTGTTTGAGCCCGACGAAAGTGTCGGCCACGACGAGGCACTTCGCTCGAACCGCCTCGCTGTATCTCCCGGCCTCCGACTCGGCCACCATCGCTCCGACAGCGCCGCGCCCGAGCGCGCTCTCCACGTGATCGTGTCCGTTATGACTCGGTCCGTGTATGGCAATGAACAGTTCACCTGCACGTACCGTGCGAGAATCAATCGAGACGCCGGCCAACCGGGCCACGGGGTCGAGCCCTGCGCTCGCCCGAGCACCCACCGCGTCAGCCACCTGTGTAATCGTCCACCGCATAAACGCCTCAAAGCACTCCGCTTACCGAAATACCATACGGATCGGTCGGTTTTCACAGTTTTGAGGGCTCCTCCTGACGAATGGTAACGATGCTCCACTCATTGGCACCGAGCACCTCAGGACCTAACCCTCACCAAAGCGAGCTAGGTGCCAAACTCTTTGCCGCCGCCAGTTCGCGACGCAGCTCCAGGCGGCTCGTCGTAGCCGCGTTCGCGCAGCACCCGTTGTGCTTCTTCGCGATCGTCAAAATGCAACGTGCGGTCGGCTAAAATCTGATAGTCCTCGTGGCCTTTTCCCGCGAGCAAAACAATGTCGCCGGGACGCGCTTGATCCATCGCCAGCGCGATCGCTTTTTGCCGGTCTTGCTCGACGAGATATTTCGCGTTCGCCTTTTGCAGCCCGACGATGATGTCGTTGATGATCTTCAGCGGATCTTCCGTGCGCGGATTGTCGTTCGCCAGAATCGTCAGATCGCTGAGCCTGCCCGAGACTTCGCCCATCACCGGACGCTTCGTGCGATCTTTCCAGCCACCGCATCCGAACAGCGTGATGATTCGGCCTTTCGGATTCAGCTCCCGCGCCGTGTGAATCAGCTTTTCGAGCGCGTCGTCGGTATGCGCGTAGTCGACAATCACAAAGAACGGCTGCCCGAGATCGATACGCTGAAATCGCCCGGACACGTTCTCGAGCTTTTGAATTCCAGCGGCGATGACATCGTTCGAAATGTCGAGCGCCTGCGCCGCTCCGATGGCCGCAAGGATGTTGTAGACGTTGATGCGCCCCACGAGCGGCGACGAAATTTGCACTTTTCCTTTCGGCGTTTGCGCCGTGAACGAAAGCCCCGAAAACGTCAGCTGAAATTTCTTCGTTGTGATCTGCGCCGCGCCATCGAGTCCGTACGTCACTACATTTTTCGCGTGCGCTGCCAGCCGCTTTCCGTATTCATCATCGATATTAATGATCGCCGCGTCCGGAGCCCCCGCGCCAGTTCCGTCGAACAACCGCCGCTTCGCCGCGAAGTAGTCGTCGAAATTCTTGTGATAGTCCATGTGCTCGCGCGTGAGATTCGTGAAAACCGCCGCGGCAAAATGGCACGTCCAAAGCCGATCCAGCGAAAGCGCGTGCGAACTCGCTTCCAGCACGGCGTACTGTCCACCACTGTCGCGAATCTCCGCGAGAAACCCCTGCAAGTCCACGGACTCCGGCGTCGTATTCGGCGCGGGATAGGCCCCGGCGGGAGTGTGATACGCAATCGTCCCGAACAAACCCGTCTTTGCACCCGACGCCTTGATGATCGAATCGATGATCGACGTCGTCGTGGTCTTGCCGTTCGTTCCTGTAACCGCCGCCATCTTCAGCGCTTGACCCGGGTGCCCGTAAAAATTTGCCGCCGCGATCGCCAGCGACTTCCGCGCCTCGCGCACGCGAATCCACAAAACCTTTTCCGGCAAGTCCGCCGGCTGCCGCTCTTCGCTGACGATCGCGACCGCGCCGCGCTCCACTGCCTGCTTCACGAAAGCGTTGCCGTCCGTCTTCGCCCCATGCAGCGCAAAAAAGCAAGAACCCGGCTCCACTTTGCGCGAGTCGCAGCCGAGCTGAGTGATTTGTCGCCCGTTGATCGTCGACGGCGTGTCCGCTTCCACGTCTCTTAGCGCTTCCACCAACTTCATCGCCGGGCGCGCGCCACGGCCCTGCGGCGCTGCGAATGTTTCGCGCGTGCCGGCGTCATTCGAAATCGTTTTGCGTTCACTCTCTTGCGTAAGGCTCAATTTCGTTCCCGGCCAACTTCAGCCGGCTCTCCTGTCGTCAACTTCAAAAAAACCTAGTGCTTCGCCATTCTGTGCGGCTTCGCGGTTGCCGCCTTCACCGTCTTCGACGGAGGCGGCGTCCCAAACTGCACCGTCACACGCGATCCACTTTTCACCTGGCTCCCCGCGGCCGGCGACTGCTCCACTGCAAGATTGCTGCCACCCAAAATTGGATCGAGACCCAGCTGCAAACACAATGACGTCACTTCCCGCATCGTCTTTCCCGAAAAATCCGGCACCGTCACGTCGCCGCCGTCCCCAACCGCCATCATCACCTCAGACGGCCGCTTCGCCGGCTCAACCGCCTTCGCCGGAACAACCTCTGCCGGCGACGCATCGAGTTGCGCCGTGAAATCCGTCGGGCTCGACTCTTCGAGCGTGCTCTCGTCAATCGCTTCCTGCTTCTTATACGCCGCCTGGATGAGTCTCTGATTGAGCGGCACGTCGCGCGGCACATCGAGGTACGGCAGCACCTGCTCCGCGATGCGCTTGAACACCGGCGCCGAAACCTGTCCGCCTTCGTGCAAACCCACGGGTGAATCGAGTGAAACCAAAATCGTCACCGCCGGATTGTTGACTGGCGCAAAACCTGTGAATGATGCGATGAAGTTCGTTGGAGAATAGCGGCCCGTATTCGGATCGATTTTTTGCGCCGATCCCGTCTTTCCCGCGGTCGTCCAGCCATCAAGGCGCGCAAGCGGCCCGGTTCCCGTTATCAACACGACGCCTTCCATCAAATGCTTCAGTGTCGCCGCGGTCTCAGGCCGAATCACACGCCGCGGTTCCACCGGCGCCAACACACCGGTCGCCGGCACCAACTTCCCGCCGCGCCGGATCTCCGTGATGATGTGCGGGTGGTAGTAAACGCCGCCGTTCGCAATTGCGGATACCGCCGAAACCAATTGAATCGGCGTGACCCCGACTTCCTGTCCCATCGAAATCGAAGCGATCGATGTCGCGCCCCAGTTGTCCAGCTTTGCTAGGATGCCGCGGCTTTCTCCGGGCATATCCACGCCGGTCAGCGACCCGAATCCAAACGATCGAATGTAGTCATAAAAGCGCGGCTGTCCAACTTGCAGCGCAATCTTGATGGCCCCGACGTCGCTCGACTTCGCCAGGATCTCGCCCACGTTGAGCAGTCCAAACGCCTTGTGATCGTGGATGCGACGGCCGTTGAAGTAAATCGAACCGTGCTCGCAGTCGAAGACTTCGTCAGGTCTGATCGCGTTTTGATCCAATGCCGCTGCCAGGGTGATCAGCTTAAAAGTTGATCCCGGCTCATACGCGACGCTTACCGACCGGTTCAGCCGCGCTTCCGCCGGGAATTTCGTCGGGTCGTTCGGGTTGAAATCCGGCCAATTCGCCAGCGCCAGAATCTCACCGTTGTTCGGATTCATCACGATGACGCTGCCCGCCTGCGCTCGCGTCGTAGCGATCGCCGCGGCCAATTCACGTTGCGCGATGTACTGAATCTTTTCATCGAGCGTCAGCGTGACGTTCGCCCCGCGCTCCCGCTGTGCCTCGCTGCCGTCAAACCAACGCTGCCGCGCGTCCGCCATCACCACGATCTTTTCGCTCTTGCCCCGAATTAGGCTGTCGAATTCATATTCGATTCCGCCGAGCCCGCGCTCGTCGGGGTCGACAAAGCCCAACACGTGTGAAGCTAGATCCCGCTTCGGATAAAACCTCTGATTTTCATCCTGGAAATAAATTCCACGCAGATTCAGCGCCGTAACCGCTTCCACCTTCTCCGGCGGAAGCTTTCGGCTCACCCATGCGAACCCTCTCGACGCTTGAAAGCGTTGCAATAACACATCCTCCGGCACATTCACGATGCCCGAGAGCAGATGCGCCGCCATCGACACATCGGCAATCTCGGCCGGCACCGCAAACGCCGATTTCACCGGCACGCTCATCGCCAGCGGGTGGCCCGCCCGATCGAAAATCGTGCCGCGTTGAGGGGTAATGTCGATCGTGCGCTGCTGTTGTTTCTGCGCGCGCGCCAGGTAATCGCCGTGACGCACCAACTGCAAATACCCAAGCCTCAGAAATACCGCCAGAGCCCAAAACATCGCCACGCCCGCCACGATGACTAATCTATCGACCGTGGCGCGGTCATTCGAAACGGCGTGGACACGATTCTTGGGCATGGATCCTAGGTCGGCTGGCGCTCCGGTTGATCGTTGATGAGAACTGCGGGTGAGATTGCGTAGGAGCTTCTAGAAAGAAGAGAGTTCCGATTTTTCGTGAAAACCCCGGCTGGGACGGGGTCCACGTGGAGCCGTGCGGGGACAGTCGAAAATTTATTCGTGGTTCGCTCGCGCATACCCGGCTGCCGCCACCTCCGCGCCGGCGGGCGCGTCGTACTCTTGCACTTGCGTCGGCATCGGTTGCGTCAAACCAAGTTGTTTCCGCGCGATAACGTCAATGCGTCGAGGATCGCGCAGCCCTTCGATTTCCAGCCGCAGTTCCGAATTCAGCGAACTCGACAGCGATTGCTTCGCTTTCAAATCTTCAAGCTGGAAACTCAAATCGATGCAGCGGAAATGCTGGTAGATGTACATCATCAGGCACGCGGCGATCAGCGCGCCAAGTCCCGCTGTGCGATAAAAACTTCTCAATCGCACCGGCTGTACGTTCCGCACCAGCCTTGAATTATCGATTCGTTTTACGGTGTGAAACTGTGTTGCGACCGGCCTGCTGCTCTTCTTCCTCGACTTCATTCACTCACTCTTTCCGCGCACCGCAGTTTCGCACTTCGCGATCTTGGGTTCGCCGAAATCTCTCCGTCTTTCGGCTGGATCACATGCCTGGTCAGAACCCGGAGCGTGCCCTCACGCTCACCCTCTTGAAACGCTCGCTTTACGAGCCGGTCCTCGCCCGAGTGGTAACTCAACACCACTAGGCGGCCTCCAGAATTTAATGTGGCGGGGGTCCGAGAAAGAAACTGCCCGAGAGCCTCCAATTCCCGATTCACCGCTATCCGCAGCGCCAGAAACGTTTTTGTTGCGGGATGCAGTCTCTGCCTTCCCCATTGCTTTCGGGCCCCTGCCACAACCGTTGCCAGGTGCGCGGTATCCCGTATGGGTCGCGCTTTCACGATCGCCCTGGCGATCCTTCGCGAATCGTGCTCCTCGGCTTCCCGATAGAGCGTGTCGGCGATTTCTTTCTCCGACCATCGATTCACAATCTCCTCTGCCGTCAGTTCGTCCCCGCTTGCCATGCGCATATCCAGGGGACCTGCCTCGCGGAACGAAAAGCCCCGCTCGGCCTGATCAAGCTGCATGCTCGAAACTCCCAAGTCGGCCAAGACCCCGTCCACCCCGGGAATCCCCAACTCGTGCACGACCTCCGCAATCCTCGAGAACGACGACTCCACCAACTTCACCGTCGTTCCAAATTTCTTCAGCCGCTCCGCTGCCAGCGCGATTGCCTGTGCGTCCTGGTCCAGGCTGATCAACTTTCCGGACGTTAGCCTTGACGCTATGGCCGCCGAGTGGCCCCCGGCTCCCAACGTTGCGTCGATGTACGTTCCATCCGGCTTTACGTCCAGCCATTCCAGCACCTCATCCAGCAGCACCGGCACATGTGGTTCACTTCCGCTTCCCACCGCGCCTCACCCAATCCCTCGAAAACCGCCCGAACACAAACTCAGCTCTTCGAACAGGCGCGCTTCAGACACACCATCAGTGTTGCGCGCCACAGCGCGTCGCGCCTTGTCCCAGTCTCGAATTGTCTACTTGGCCCGACCTTTGTCTTGCTGGCCCGACTTCGTTCTACACACCCAAAGCTGTCAGTTCGTCACCCGTAAGTGGCTCATTCTTCATCTTATCGACCAGCCCGGTGTGATTCATGACCACCAGGATGTTCAACTCGCCAAAGACGTCCACCTCGGCCTTCAACTGCGCCGATTCCCTCAGCACCCCGGGTAACAACAGCCTGCCCTGCCCATCCACTTCGACCTGCTGCCCGTAATAACTGGTCCTCAGCAAAAACTTTCGCTTGCCCTCGTGCTGCGATGGCAGCGCCGCCAGCCGGTCTTCGATCTCCGACCAGACGCTCAAAGGATAAATACGCGCATCCTCTCCGGTGATACTCGTGATATAAAACTGCGTGCCGAATTCCTTCAAACCTTCCAGAAACACGGCCGGTATCTTCAGACGACCCTTCTCGTCTACCTTCGCCGGACAGTTTCCCCGCAGCTTCATACGCCCCGTTTACTTCGACCCTTCGGCGAAAACTGCGCACAAACACCGAGTTTGGGTCTCCGTTGAAGAAGAAGTGGTATCGAATGCCCCGTTGCACCACAGCCCTCTAATCTCTCGCTTACTTGCTCTACTTTGTTCTACTGCCGACCACTTTACTCCACTTGAGGCCACATAATAAGCCGCCCTATTTTCTTGTCAAGGGAAATCCGTATCTTTTTCGCAAAAACTCAAAAAAAATTTTGCAACCTGCCGTTGCAAAATTCGACGCCATGCATTGTGTTCAGTGTTCATGCGGACTTCTACAGATTGTGGTGGAGTTCGTTGCTCTGATTTTTTCCGTTTGACTAAGGTTGGACCGGTGCCTTCAGCGTTACTTATGCGACACGAACCCTTCTGGGTTTCGTCTCGTCTTCGCCAATTTTCCTGAGTTGCGCGTCATTTTTTTTCGAGCAGCATCGACCACTCCACTCCACCGCCTCGATTCACCTGCAAAATCCCAGCAGGATCGTCACGGAACACATCCACGGAACGCGGATCACAGAACACGTCCGCGCGCCCCTACCGCATCTCACCTATTTATTTGTCCGCGACCCATGCTATGATTTCCTCGTCGCACCAAGCTTCAAAGGAGCCAACCATGGAATGGACCGCACCGCAGCACGAAGAGATCGACCTCAACTGCGAAATCAGCTCGTACGCTAACGCCGAGCTCTAAATCGAATTTCAACTTCCTTCGGCTCCCGCTTTCAGTAAGTAAGCCGGCAGCGGCCTCTTCCTGAAGCGGGTGCTTTTGTGTTTGGCCCCCTCCCAGGGTCGAAAATCTGTAATCCGCTTGGCTTTATTCCTCGCGTCTCGGCAGGATCGGCATGCGCATCAAAATTTTGGGTTCGGCGGCAGGTGGCGGATTCCCACAATGGAACTGTTCCTGCGAAAACTGCCGTCGCGTTCGAAACCCAAAGTTCCGCGCCAATTCCCGCTCACAAACTCAAATCGCTTTCTCCCACGACGGTAAAATCTGGTTTCTCGTCGGCGCCTCGCCCGACCTTCGCGCGCAAATCACCACCACTCCTGAACTCCACCCCCACGAACAGAGTCCCTCCAACTCTCCGATCGGCGGCGTTTTCCTTCCGTCCGCCGACGTCGATGAAGTGATGGGCCTTCTGCACCTGCGCGAATTTCAGCCGTTCTTTATCTTCGGCACCGGCTCGCTGCAACGCATCCTCAAGAAAGAAAACAAAATCTTCAACGTGCTCGACCGCGCCCAACCTCCCGTTCAGTGGCGCCTCCTCAAGAGCAAGGGCCGCCTCGGCATTCACCTTTCCGAAAATCCCGGCGACGAGCCATCCTTTGTTGTCTCCACGTTTTCGCTCGGCGGTTCCTATCCCGATTACGTCAGCGACGACGTGCGCCGCACGCTCTCGCCCGACGAAGCCAACATCGCCTTCATCTTCGAACGCGAAGGTAAATCCATTCTCATCGCCCCATCCATCTCCGGCCGCAATCAGGATTGGGCCAAAGCCGCGTCACAAAGCAGCATCGCTTTCCTCGACGGCACCTTCTGGAGCGACGACGAACTCATCAAAACCGGCCGCAGCAAAAAGAAAGCCCGCGACATGGGCCATCTCCCACTCTCCGGCGAAGACGGCCTGCTCGCACTCTTCCCACCCGACTCCAGCACCCGCCGCGTCCTGATTCACATCAACAACACAAATCCCATCCTCGACGACCGCACGCCCGAACACCGCGCCGTCGTAGATGCCGGCTTCGAAATCGCCTACGATGGCATGGAGCTCGAACTGTAATGAATTGGCACGAATCTGCACGCCGCCAGCACGATTCTGTAGGGGCACGGCACCGCCGTGCCCGGCCCCGGCAAGATCATGTACGGGCGCAAGATCAATCGGGTAGCCGATTCTTGGTTTTCTGATGCCACCGACATCCGCCACCAACGCGCCACCCCTCTCCGAATCCGACTTCATCGCCGGCTTCCACGCCATCGGCGAAGATCGCTACCACCACAAACACCCCTTCCATCTCTTAATGCACGAAGGCAAGCTCACCCGCGGCCAACTCCAAGCCTGGGCCCTCAACCGCTACTACTATCAAAGCCGCATCCCCATCAAAGACGCCGCCATCCTCGCGCGCAGCGAAGATCCCGCTTTCCGCCTCGCCTGGCGCAAACGCATCCTCGATCACGACGGCGACGGCGCCAAACCCGGCGGCATCGAAAAATGGCTCCGCCTCGTCGAATCCACCGGCCTCTCTCGCGAGCAAGCCATCCGCGGCGAAGGCATCCTCCCCGCCACGCGCTACGCCGTCCAGGCCTACGTCGATTTCGTCTCCACGAAATCGCACACCGAAGCCGTCGCCTCGTCTCTCACCGAAATGTTTTCGAAAAAATTGATCACGCTGCGCGTCGATCGCTTGCGCCAGCACTACCCGTGGCTCTCCGGCGGCCTCGACTATTTCTCCGGCCGCATGACCCAAGCCCCCGAAGACGCCGAATTCGCTCTATCCTGGGTCGTCAAACACGCCCGCACCCGCCCCGAACAAGACGCAGCCCACAACGCCCTCCGCGCCAAGTGCGACATCCTCTGGGCCCAACTCGACGCCCTGCACCAAGCCTACGTAAACCCCGCCTGGCCGCCCCCCGGCGCCTTCATCCCCGCCGACGCCAAGGACTCCCAATGATCGCGAAGCCAGCAAGTTTCCGCATTCGGCCACGATTCTGTAGGGGCGCAGCACGCTGCGCCCCAGGTCCGCAC
>DATAMU010000676.1:0-1687 GCA_036266605.1 Candidatus Acidiferrum sp.
GGTCGCGGCGAACCCCACGCGCGGCACCGCCCGATTCCCCAGCACCCAAAACAAAACGCCAAACCCAAGTGCCGACAGCAACGCAATCCCAATTCCCGGTACTCTCGAAGTCGCCGCACCCGGCGCATCTTCAACACTCTCGGACGCGCTCGCCTCGCCGCGCGCCACTACAACGACCCCGATCAAAATCGCGACGATCCCCGCAAGCCGAAGCGCCGTGAGCCGCTCGCCGGTAAAAAACGAAATTGCCATCGTCAGCGCCGGATAGCTGGCCGAAATCGGCGCGACCACCGACATCTTCCCGACTTCAAACGAGCGGTAAAGGCACAGCGTCGAAAACACGTTCAGGCATCCGACGCCGAGTCCCCACGCCCAGGGAGTCCACCCGGATCCATCAAACAAATGTCCCCAGCCGCCGACCCAGCGCAGCGTGGCCGTCAGCAGCAAAAACCCTGTGAACTGCATCCACAGCGTCGTGCGGATCGATCCGATCTTTCGCGCCGAAAATCGCGCAAGAAAATCCGATGAGCCCCACGAAAGGGCCGTCAGCAGTCCAAGTAAAATTCCCATGATTTATTCGATGACGAAAGGTCGCGAAAAACTACGAAGTCTTCCCGGCGGAAGTCGATTTCGCGCCGCGCTTCAGGCCAAGCTCCGCCATCACCATCTGCAAATCTTTCCAAACGTCAGCCTTCGCTGGCGGATTCCGCAGCAAATACGCCGGATGATACGTCGCCATCAACTTTCGCCCGCGAAATTCCTGCCACTGTCCGCGAAAATGCGAAATCCCTCGCGTCGTTTGCAGCAGTGTCTGCGCCGCGCATGCGCCGAGGGCCACGATGACTTTCGGATCGACCACTTCGAGCTGGCGAATTAAAAACGGCGAGCACGTTTTGATCTCGTCCGGTTCCGGCAATCGATTTTCTGGCGGCCGGCACTTCACAACGTTGCAGATGTACACGTCGCCGCGCTGCAATCCCATCGCTTCGATCATCTGCGTCAGCAATTTTCCCGCGCGCCCGACGAATGGAAGTCCCTGCATATCTTCGTCGCGGCCCGGGCCTTCACCGACAAAAACTAGTTTCGCCTTCGGATCGCCGTCGGCGAAAACAATCTTGTTCCGGCCCTTGTGCAACTTGCACCGCGTGCAATCGCCGATGTCGTCGCGAATCTTCAACATCGAGTCGCCCGAGATTTTTTCCGAGGCGTCGAACAATCCCGACTTCGGCGGCGGCAAAACTACTTGCGGCGCCGACGATAGCTGCAACGCCGGCGTAGGCGGCAATACGGGCTTGCGCGGTGCTCTTGGCAATGTGTCCTCAAATACGGAAGATGACTCGGTGTAGGTTTCCGCGACGTCCAGCGTCTGTGAAATTTCAATATCGGCGGATTCTTCGACGGGGACAGACGGGATCTTTCCGCTTGCCGGCTCGCGCAATTCCACCGCTCGCATCGCAACTGGCGCCGAGCCGGAATCGATGCTCGAAAGCAAACGCTGAATCGACACCCTGTCGCGATAAAAAAGATCGATGCCGATATCGTTGTAAAAACTGAGGCGTGCGGAAAGTTTCTGCTGGAGAGCTTCGGAAAGGCGATCGGCCATGGTCAGAGCGCGGTGCGCTCTGGGGAGTGTAGCACGGAGCGAAGACGTACAACTTCGTCGAGAATGCGCTGCGCGACTTCTGAT
>DATAMU010000677.1:0-8182 GCA_036266605.1 Candidatus Acidiferrum sp.
CTCGAGGGCTACATCGGGCGCGTCGAAGGCGATATCGACGAATTCACCAAGCTCGCTCATCATTTGCAGGACGAGTTCACCGCAGCGCGCATGGTGCCCATCGGCACTCTTTATTCGCGCTTGTCTCGTGCCGTTCGCGACGCCGCTGTCAGCGCCGGCAAACAGGTCGATCTCGACTTCGTCGGCAATGAAACCGAGCTTGACAACAACATCATTCAACAGATTTCCGACCCGCTCGTACACCTCGTTCGCAATTCGGTTGCGCACGGCATTGAAAGAGCGGAGACGCGACGCGAAACTGGCAAATCGGAAGTTGGAACAGTTTCGCTGCGCGCTTATCACCGCGGGAATCACATTTACATTGAAGTCGAGGACGACGGCGGCGGTATCGACTACGAACGCGTACGCAACGCGGCGATCGAACGTGGTCTGGCTTCTCACGATACCGCCGATCGTCTTACCGAACGCGACCTGCGCGAGATGCTCTTCCATCCCGGCTTCTCGACGGCGCACGCTAAAACCGAACTCGCCGGCCGCGGCGTTGGTCTGGACGTCGTCCGCGCCAACCTGAACGCGCTGAACGGCGAAGTTGAAATCCAGAGCACACCCGGCTCTGGCACGAAGTTCACGCTCAAAGTTCCACTGACGCTGATCATCTCGCCCGCTCTCTTCGTTCGCTGCGGCGGCACGAGCTTTGCGCTTCCTCTCGCGGTTGTGGAAGAAATTCGCCGCATTCGTGCCGACGAAATCGAAGATGTCGGCGGCAAACTCCTCACTAAGGTTCGCGATGTCGTCACCGAAGTCGTCCGACTCGATTCGTATCTCGGCTTGCCCCCACTCGAACCGATCAACGGCTACTTCCGCATGGTTGTGGCCAATACGGGCAATCGCCAGATCGGCCTCGTCGTCGAAGAAGTCCTCGGCAAAGACGAAATCGTGATCAAGAGCCTCGGCGAATACCTTCGCCGCGTAAAACTCTTCCCCGGAACTACGATCGCTCCAGACGGCAGCTTGATTCTGTTGATCGACCTCAATCGCATGGTCGCCGCCGATCCAAACGAGCGCCGCACTCTGCAAGCCAGCGCCGGCGCCGCGCGCATTTTCGCGCCCGGTTCCGAGGCCATCGCTCGCGGCACCATTCCTACTGACGCGATCGATCGTGTCGAGCACGAGCGCGTCATCGTAGTCGCCGACGACTCGATCTCCGTGCGCAAATTTGTCGGACGCATGCTCGAAAAGAACGGCTACCGCGTAAAACTCGCTGCCGACGGCCTCGAAGCCGCGGAACTCGTCGCGCAGCACGGCTGCCATTTGGTCATCACCGACCTCGAAATGCCCCGCATGACCGGCTACGAACTGATGGTGCAGCTACGACAAAATCCAACGACGCGCCGCATCCCCGTGATGGTCGTCACCTCTCGCGCCGGCGCAAAACATCGCGACCGCGCGATCAAGGAAGGCGCTACATCGTTCCTCACCAAGCCGGTGCAGGAAGATCAGCTCATCGCTGCCGTTGAACAACTCATTGGATCGGAGGCAATGCGACCTGTCCCGGTCGCCTGAGCAACCCATGCCTCCAGTCGCCAACAAGAAATTCCGCGTCCTGATCGTCGATGACTCGGCGTTTATGCGCAAAGTTCTCGAGAACATCATCAAGTCCGACGAATCGCTCGAAGTCGTCGGCCAAGCGAAAGATGGTCGCGAAGCCGTGACTCTGGCGGACTCTCTCAAGCCCGATGTCATCACCATGGACATCAACATGCCCCACGTTGATGGACTTCAGGCCACCGCGCAGATCATGACGACGAATCCGCGACCGATCGTCATCGTCAGCTCGGAATCGCGCGAAGGCGCCGACAGCACACTCAAAGCGCTCGAACTCGGCGCGATCGATTTTGTCCCCAAGCCATCGAGTGGCGTAGACCTCGATATGCAAAGCGTGCGGGAAGACCTTCTGCGTAAAGTTCGTATGTCGGCGAAGGTTCGCGTTGTCCGCACTGCGTCGCGAGTTGCAACCACTTTGCAGAGTTCCACTCCTGCACAGTCTTCGCCAGCTTCAAGTCCAAAATCGCCGACCACGATTCCGGCGCGGCCTGCATCCGTCGCGTTGGCTTCCCTTGATCAGCGATTCCCTATCGTCGTCCTTGGCGCTTCCACCGGTGGTCCCGCTACCGTCATGCGCCTTGCTCCCGGCTTCACCCGTGAATTCCCGGCCGCCGTCTTTCTCGTGCAACACATGCCGGCGTCCTTCACCAGCCAATACGCCGCTCAACTCGCAGAATTCACCGGCATCCGCGTCAAGGAAGCCGAAGCCAACGAACCCGTTCAGCCCGGCACGCTCTACATCTGCCCAGGTGGCCAGCACTTGCGCATCACTCCGACGGGACGCATCCAACTCGACTCGACATCCGGCCGCATCAACGGCTACTTGCCCAATATCGACGTCACCATGGAATCCGCCGCAGCGTACGCGGGTTCGATGACGATCGGCGTCGTGCTTACAGGCATGGGTAACGACGGCGCAGCCGGCGCCAAAGCAATTCAGCGCGCGGGTGGATTCGTCATCGCACAAGACGAAGCAACCTCGGTCATCTTCGGCATGCCCGCCGAAGCAATCAAAGCCGCCAGCGTCGAACAAGTCCTTGGAATCGACGACATCTACGCCGCGATCGAAAAGCGCGTTATCGGCCTTTGCAAAGCTGCCCCCGTGGGAGTCAACACACCGGTTGGAGTGAAATAATGCGGCTCCCCGCTCCCGTCAAACCGCAGCCCGTCCGCAGCGAGCAGATCATTCTGTTTCGTATTAGCGGACAGCTCTTCGCAGTTTCTTCCGCGTCAGTTCAAGAAGTGCGCAGCGTCGATACCCTCGCGGGTTCCGCTCACGAAATTCAACAATCTCCAGTTCGCAAAGTCCACCACATGGTCCAGCGCGGCGAACACAGTCTCTACGTCGTCAACGGTGCGATTCATTTCAATCTTCCGCCGTCACACGCAGCTCTCGTGTTCGTTCTTCGCCGTACTCGCACAGCTCTTCTCGTGGACGGCATCGAGAAAATGACCACGATGACGCGCCTACAAGCTCTGCCTCAGGCGCTCTGCAACGATGAACGCAACTGGTATCGCGGTCTCACTGCCATCGATCAGATCGTCGTTCCGGTCGTTAAGCCCGAAGGGTTTCTCTCCCCCGACGAACTGTTCGCATTGGACTCGATCGTCGATCCAGCCTTGACGCCTACCGGTGAACCCGTCGACATGACAGGCGCACAACCGCCACTTTCTGGTGACACAAATCTCGACTCTGCGAGTTCAATACAATGACGCAACTCCCCGAGTCCGAGTCGTTCGTGCTGTTGCGTCTCTCTGAGCGTCGCTTTGCTCTTGCCGCCGGCGATATCGCCGAACTCGTCGCACCGAGCCGCGTCTTTCGCTTCCCTCACCAGACCAAAGAGGTGGAAGGTGTAGTCGTTCGTCGTGGCCGGATCGTTCCTGTGATCGACGTGGCTGCGCGCCTTCTCGGTAAGCGGCTCACGAATCGTCGCTTTTACCTCATCGCCCAGCGTCGCTATACCACGGGTACCGAGTGGATCGCCCTTCCCGTTACTGGTGATTGCGAACTCATCTTTGCCGACATGATACCCGCCAGCGAAGCAGACTTGCCGCATGTGGCGGGCTGGCTCTCACATGACGGCGACGTCATCGAAGTGCTAAATCTCAACGCGCTCACACCCGGACCAAATCCCGCTCCTCTACGCCTCGCGGCTTCAGACGAACTCCGACAGGAAGCACTCTCATGAGCGGCACATCGCGCGTACCCAAAATTCTGCTGATCGACAGCAACGTCTATTTCTCCAAGCGTCTCGGCGACGCCTTGAAACGAGAAGGCTTTCAGGTTCAAGCCAGCACGCAGCCCGCATTCGCGCTGACGACGCTGGAATACGACACGCCCACAGCCGTCGTCTGCGCGACAAACATGCGCGATATGGGCGCTCTCGAAATCGCAAACATCATCAAGGCGGATCCGAAAAACGCGAATCTCCCCATCATCGCTCTCGGCGACGGCAGTCAGCGCGCCCTCATGGAAGCGTTTCAGGCCGGCTGCGATGACTACATCGACCGCCAGCGCCAACCCGCGGTCATCGCCTCGCACATTCGTAACATCATCATCAGCAAGTCCGAAGGCTTCCAGCCGACACAGATGCTCGCACAGGCCGACACAAGCCTCAGCGGCAGCCTGACACATCACGACCTTCCCGGCGTGCTACAGATGCTCGGGCAGGCGCGCCAGACCGGCGCCCTTCACATTAACGCGGGTGCGACCGACGCGGTGCTCTTCTTCGACGCGGGCAACATCAATCACGCCGAATGCGGTTCGCTCTTCGGCGACGAAGCCGTCATCCACATCGTAAAGAGCTGCATCCGTGGCGACGGTGTCTACAAATTTGTCTATGGCGCGACGACTCCGCGCACTACGGTGCTTCGGTCTGCGACCGACCTGATGCTCGACGCCATGCGCGAATACGATGAGAGCGCCCTCGATACACCCGAGGAAACGGAGCCCTCAAGCCCGAACCTGTCTGAGATGCTCTCCGCGAGTCCTGTTGTGCCTGAGCCAACTCAAGAAACGTCAGTCACAGCCCAACCGACTGAAACCCAGCCAATCGAAACTCAGTCTGACGAACAACCCATTCACCCCGAATTCCAGGCTGATTCCGTTGAGCATTCCGACTCGGCCGCAGCCCCCGAGCAGAACTCTCCCATCCCAGAGCAAGAACATTCCGACGCCGACACGGACCAAACGCCCATCTTGCATGAGGAGTCCCTTTTGAGAACTCCCTCTTCCGATTTCGCAATCCTGAGTTCCGACGAAGATTCTGCGACCGGCTACACCGAAACCGCTCCGGCGCCGAACGAAGAACATTCAGAAGCTTCTATAGTTCTGGGCCAGGAAGAACAAGTCTCTCTGCTCGAAAAAATCCTCGCAGAGCTGGCAAATCATCAAATCGTCGAAGAACAACAACCCTCGGATCTCGCAGACAAGGAAGCACAATGAGCGAAACCATGGCACTGCCGCCGTTCACCGACGCGTCCGCTAAGAAGACGCCGACCGTCTATTTCATCGACGACTCCGCCACCATGCGTGAAGTCATCAAGATCGCCTTTCGCCGCGAAAACTTCAACGTCATCACCTGCGGCGACGCCGCATCCGCCCTCTCGCAGTTCGAACAAAATCCGCCCGATGCCGTCATCACCGACGTGATCATGCCCGATCAAGACGGCTACTCGGTTTGCACGCAGATCAAGCAGCACGAAAAGTTCGGACACATCCCGGTCGTCTTGATGTCCGGCGTCGTGAACAAAACCGTCGCCGACAAAGCCGTCGGAGTGAAAGCCGACGAACTGATCCGCAAGCCGTTCCAGCCACAGGAATTGATCGGCCGCGTCAAAGCTTTGTTGTATCCGAAATCCGCGAGCACATCGGCGGCACCTACGGAGCGTCCCGCAATGCCCAGCTTGGTGCAACCGGCACCGCCGTCGCACGCTCCTGCGTCCCTCTCGAGCTTATTCGCTCCGCCGCAGCCCACTTCCGCGCCACCTCAGCCATACGCTGCGCAACCCACATCGTCCAATGCTGGTGCCCAGCAGACTCCCGAGAACGCGTGGCCGCGCGCGCGCGCCGACGCTTTTACTCCGCCTCCCACGTTCGCGAATCCGCCGGCGCAGAGGTTTCAGGCGCCGCAGCCAACGCATTCCGCGTATCCGCAGCAGCCGGCGCAGCCCGCTCACGGAGGATTCGGCAATCCGAGCCAGCAGGCAACTCATTTAGAGAGCGTGCCACCGGCACAACCACAGTCTCGCCCGTTCGGCGCCGACCTCACAAAGCTCCGCGCCGAAATCGCGCGCCTCGATCTGCAAGTTAAGAAACTTCAGACCGAGCTTCAAATCGAACGCCAATACAACCAAGCGCTCGAAGCGCAGCTCCAGGCTCTCACACGATCCGAGTAGTTATTTGTTCAAGTAAACTGTTTCGGCCAGCGCCTTCTCAATCGCGCTGGCCATCTTCTTCATCCCGAGTGGCAAATTTTCTTCAAGCATCCGCGCATATCCCAGATATTTCTCCGCGTCTCGTCCGCGAAGTACAATTCGCTGTGTAAGAAGCGTACTTCCCTCTGCTACAGCTTCGAACTTCCAGTCAAACGACAGCACAGCTCCATCTGCCGGAATCTCAATCGTCGCCGAACTCCCCTCCACCACGTCGCGAACGAACCACTCGATTGGTGGTTGGCCCGGCAAGTGAGTCAACCCGCGCGCACCCGTGACAAATGCCCCGGTAAATTCGAATCGCGCCGGCGGGTCATCCCAATTCCCCACGTCGGTCCAATATCGCCACGCAAACTCAGCGCCGGCTCGAGTTTTAATGGAGTGACTCGCCTGCCAAATGACGTCACTCAATTCCGCGCCTCCAATTTCTCCACCCATCTCCGGGCTTTTGCCGCTTCGGGCCGGTCTCCGTGCACACGCAAGAATTCCTTCAATGTCTCTTCTGCCTGAAGGTATTGCCCGTTCGCCGTCAAAGCCTGCGCCACGAGCAATGCTATTTCCGGGGCGCGCCCTTTCGAATCCGCGAACGCCTTCTTCGACATAGCCAGGGCCTCCGGATACTTCGCCGATTCGTAATACGCCCGTGCTAGCACATACTCCGTTTCCCAATTCTCGATCGCACCTTCAAGCTCGATCGATTTCCTAAGAGGCGCAATCGCCTGCTCCGATTTTCCCTGATCCGTCAACGCCATCCCCAATGCAGCGAACGCTCGCGCATGAGTCGGATCTATCTGCGTGGCTTTTTCCAAAGCCGCCTGCGCGTCGCCCCAGTTCTTTTGTTTCAAATACAAAACACCTTGCACATACAAAACGTCCGGGTGCCCAGGAGCCAGCCGCGCCGCTTCGCCCACGAACCTCTCCGCATCTCGCATTTTTTCCGCACTCAACGCACGGAGCCCTTTGTCGAACGCCTCCTGCGCCTTCGGCGCCAAAATCATTTTTCCAGCAGCGCCTGCACCGGTCGCTGTTCCCGCCACACTCACCACACCATTCACGCTCGGCCGCAAATACACATCGACTTGCGTCTCTCCCGCCGCACGCACCGACACCTCTTTCTGCAAGCTCGGCTGCCCCGCGGGCTCAACAACCACGGTGAACTCGCCCAAGCTCGTCACCACAAACCGCACTCTTCCCTGCGAAGTCGCCCCTTCTCCGCTCGGAATATTTCCATCGCGAAACAAGCGCACCATCGCCGTGGACGAGATCGGATTCCCCGTCCCGTCATGCACGATCACATTGATCTCAGCGCCATTTCCGAACGATTCCGTCGCCTTGCTCCCCGAATCCTGCTCCACCTCCACACACCATGCCATCGGCGCGCAACACAGCAGCGCACCCGCTAGCATCGCGACGTCAAACGACACGCCACACAGCCGCGTACAAATCTCGCGTTTTTTGGAGTCCGTCTTCCTGGCCCGGGGGAAAAGACGCATGTGGGCCTCGACAATTGCCCGCGAGCCTAAGCCCGCAATTCTCCTTGGTCAAGCAAATTCCTCTCTGCTATAAGTGACCCGAGACGCATCGCGCTATCGAGCGTCTAACCTCCTCGACATGCCTTCCGCCAATTCCCCAACCAAAACCATCCTCCTTGCAGGCTTCATCGCCGGTTGCTGCGACATCACCGCCGCGTTGATCGTCTACTGCACGTTGCTGCCGCTCACTCCGACGCGCTTACTCCAAGGCATCGCCGCTGGAATCCTCGGCCGTCAAGCCGCATACGCAGGCGGCGCCAAAACCGCCGCTCTCGGTCTCCTCTGCCACTTCGTCATCGCTCTTGGCGCCGCCGCCACATATTTCGCCGTCACTCGCTTCCTCCCCTTTCTCAATCGCATCAACCTGCTGATGTCCGCTGCAATCTGGGGCACCATCGTCTACTTCTTTATGCAGTACGTCACCCTTCCTCTCTCCCGCATCGGCATGCCCCGCTTCAATCTAAAATTCACCATCATCGGCCTCATCATTCACTTCTTCTGCATCGGGCTCCCGATCACTGCCATCACTCGCCGCGCCCACTAAACCACTCTCAGGAATCGATTACTGAGACATCCCACAGCCGCCGAAATAGGCCGCTCCCGCATCTCAT
>DATAMU010000678.1:0-4309 GCA_036266605.1 Candidatus Acidiferrum sp.
AAGCGAAAATCGACAATTCATGGAGCCAGGAATTTGACGATCGCGCGTTCCTGCTCGTCGGTCAGAACGGCACGAACGCGCATGTGCCGAACAACGGCGCGAACTTCACGCGGAGATAGACTTTCAGGCGGATTGTGACAACGGCCGCAGTTTGCGCGAAACAGCTTCTCACCCTCTGCGGTTCGGCTTGGCGGGAGCGCTTGGGCGTTTGTTGAAGGCCCTGTTTGCGGTTTGTTTTGCTTCTGCTGGGCTGCGGCCAACGTGCAAAACAGAAAAGTAAAACAACAGAGGAATATGAACGAGAGACGTTTCATCTGGACGATCCTGGCCAAGCGGGGAAGAGAAAGCGCCACGTGATTCCGAAATCCCAAACGTTCGTATCCGTTGTCTGCGCCAGAAACTGGCGGCCGTAACTCGCGTTCAAACGGACCTCGTGAGGGAAGTAGTAGTTCAGGCCGAATGTCGGCTGCTGAGCGTTGGTTGCGGGAAGTCCATCATTCGGGACGGCCGTCGATCGGAAAAATTGCTGCATACGGAAGACCGGCTCGAGACGACCAATCGCGGAATTCTCACCTTTGAACTGTGACAAGCGATACGAGCCCTGAATCCAGTAAGCAAAACCGCCGTCGGTGTGAGCCCATTCGCCGCGCAGCTGGAGCGGAGCCTGGTAAGGCTCCCACGTAAGATCCACGCCTTCGGAGTTGGACCGAGTTCCTTGCAGAGTTTTTCGATAGGACGTGCCGATTTCGAGACGAGTTTTTGGGATGAAGACGCTGAGCCTGTAGCCAGCGCCGCGTTCCGAAGTCAGCTTGTTCACTGTGCTTAAAGTCGAGAAGTAGGCTTCGTAGTTGATCGCGTAGTCATGCGTGGAAACCAGCGCACCGCGCAACATCAACCCATCGCTGTAGCCTTGTCCGGTGCCAATCGAAGCTGCATAAGGCGCGTCTTGAAGCTTGCTGATCCAGATTGGCGTAATTCGCTCGTTGTAGATGTTGAACGGCGTAAGGAAACGGCCCAAAGAAATCGTCAGGTGTGAATTCGCGTTGTAATCGAGTTGGAGATACTCGAGAGTCGCAAAGCCCTGGTTCGAGTAAGAGCCGCTGGGCCCCTGTTGGAAATAAAACTCACGCAGGTCCGCGCGAGATTCGATCAGCCAACGGTCACCGAGCGGAACCGCAAGGACGGGCGCCAATACGGGCTGCAAGAAATTCGTTCCACCCTGAGTGGAGGAAAAAAAGCCCGCGCCGCCAGAAATGATGGGGACGTTCTCTTGGGCGTTCACGAGACAACAAACAAACAAACACCAAACACAAACAGACAGAACTCTGCCTACCATGTAAATCGTTACCCCGGACGTTTCTTACGTCCCGGCACCGCGACAGCATTTTGGACTGCGCGACGTACCGAAACGCCGACCACTTCAAGCTAGAGCCGAGACCTACAGCGAGTTGTCACCGCAAAGTCGCGACGGTGTCACGATTTTCTTAAGGTGCCGCCCCGGGAGCGAAAACGGAGCCAAAAACCCTCTGAGGACACAAGGTTTGCAATTGCGAGATGTTTCTTTGACAAGTCAGGGCTGACCTTTCTTCTACCGTCGCTTTCTCAACCTTTGAGACAAAAAGCGAGTAGGAAAATGACCATCGTTGACAGATGCGAGACTTTCTCGTTATCGAAGAACGTATCCACTGATAGCGCTTCCACACATCACGACCTATTCGGCAGATATCCCGGTGCGCGCGCCCGCGGTGCCGTTTGGGTGGCCAAGGCTCTTCTGCTTTCTTTCGCCACGCTACTGATATTGCTTGTCGTGCCGAAGCCGATTCCTGCGCAGACGCCAGGCACGGGCGCAATCGTCGGGACGATCACCGATCCATCGGGGGCGCGCGTGTCTGATGCGCACGTAAGAGTGATTAATAATGCGACAGATTTCTCCAGAGAAAGTTCGACCACCGCAGATGGAATTTTTCGCTGCACGTTGTTACCGCCGGGAAATTACTCACTGACGATTGAAGCTGCCGGGTTCGAGACGCTGTCGTCGCCCGGCATTTCTGTTTTGTCCAGCAGCACCACGAGTATCGATTTCAAGCTGCAGATCGGAACAAGTACGACCACGGTTGAGGTCGCGGCGACCATCGAGTTGGCCGATACGCAGAGCTCCGCACTCGGCCAAACTACGGACGGGCAGACGATTCAGGCACTCCCGCTCGCCAATCGGAATTTCACGCAGATCCTTGCGTTATCCCCCGGAGTCACGGTTGGCGTTCCCGATGCAGGCGCATTCGGCAAGAACACACAGAACGTCATGGTGAACGGCGCAAAGACGACGGCGAACAATTTTCAGTTCAATGGAATCGACGCGAATAATCTGTCGGAGAACTCGGCGTCGGGATTCGCACCCGAGCCTGGCATCGCCGTTCCGTCACCCGACACAATTTCGGAATTCAAAGTACAGACCGGAATGTACGATGCGGGCTACGGGCGCAGCACGGGCGCGAACATCGATATCGTCAGCCGGCAAGGAGGCAATGAATTTCACGGCAACGCATGGGAGTTTTTTCGCAACGATGTTCTGAACGCGAACAATTTCTTTCTGAACGCGAACCGGCAGCCGCGCCCTGTGCTGAAACAGAATCAGTTTGGCGGCACGCTTGGTGGGCCGATTCGCAAGGACAAAACGTTTTTCTTCGTGTCTTACCAGGGCAGCCGTCAGATCAATGGCGAGGCGCAAGGTGCGCTGCAAACCGCGATTCTTCCACCGTTGACGAATGATCGTTCGGCCGCAGCGTTGGGCGCAATTTTTGGAGGCCAATCGGGAGCCTTCGGCGGAGTCGCGGTTGCTCCGAATGGATCGAACATAAATCCGGTGGCACTCGCGCTTCTGAATGCAAAGCTGCCGGACGGTAGCTTTGCGATCCCCACGCCGCAGACGATTACGCCGCAGGGCTTTGGAGAATCCACGTACTCCTTCCCGGGCCACTATCAAGAGGATCAGTTCGGCGTAAATCTCGACCAGAAAATTTCCGATCGGAATCAACTGTCGGGCCGTTTCTTTCACTCGCACGACGAGACGAACCAGCCATTCACACCGTTCAGCGCGACGGTTCCAGGCTGGGGCACAACGTTCACTTCGTCGAACGATATGTTCACGTTGTCCGACGCGCATACATTTTCCTCCAACCTCACCAATCTCGCCCGGTTCGGCTACATGCGATTCACCGGATTGCAAGTCCAGGCGAATCCAGTCAACGCTCCTGATATCGGGATGGCGACTCCCGACGGGTTTGAGACACTGCCCGGAATCCAACTAACGGGCCTTTTCACAATTGGATCTTTCGGCGAGCCTTTCTATTTTCAAAATACGAATACATTCGTGTGGCAAGACACCGTTTCGCTCACGCGGGGACGACACAGCCTGCGCATGGGCGGCGAGTTCAAGCGGCATCAACTTGTTCTGAATGTGCCTTTCACCACCGCTGGATTTTTGCTGATCCAGAGTTTTCCCGATTTCTTGCTCGGACAAAGCGCTGCGCAAAACGGAAGCAGCCAGAGCAACATTTTTCAAAGCTCAGGATCCGCAGGGCTCTTTCGGAAAGATGAACGGTACTTCGATGCCGCCGGATTCGTCCAAGACGATTTCCGCGCGACGCGACGCCTGACGATCAATGCGGGACTTCGCTATGAGTTCTTCGGCCCACCGAGCGAGACCCACGGATTTCTGTCGAGCTTCGATCCGGCGACGGCCGTCGGCCCGGCGCCGGCAACCGGAACATTCTCCGGATTTACGATTCCGGGAAATTACAAGGGAAGTGTTCCTGACGGCGTAACTCAGACGCCGGGCTCGAGTTTCTGGAACCCAGACCATAAGGACTTCGCGCCGCGCGTTGGGTTCGCGCTGCAACTGCCTGGGAAAAAGGCGCTCGTTCTCCGCGGTGGCTACGGAATTTATTACGAACGCCTATCGGGCGAGTTGATTTTGCTGGATGTAGGGCAGATTCCATTTTCGCTGACGCAGTCGCGTATCGGTTCTCCCAACGCTGCCGCCACGCTAGCGAACCCATTCGTACCACCGCTACCGCCCAGTTCGGCCTTTCCGATTTTTTTCCCACGGACGCCCGATAGTTCATTGTCGGTCGGAGCAATCTCGGGTTCCATACGAAGCCCGTACTCGCAGCAATACAACCTCAACCTGCAATACGAATTTGCGCGAGATTTCTTGTGGCAGGTCGGTTATGTCGGCTCGGGAACCAGGCATCTCGACGGCTGCCGCCAATTCAATCAGGCGCTTCTCGCGACGCCGGAAAATCCCGTC
>DATAMU010000679.1:0-2180 GCA_036266605.1 Candidatus Acidiferrum sp.
CGGCGAGTGCCAATTGCCACAGACACTCCGGATCGAGTACGCAATCGCAATCCGTAAACAACACCACAGTGCCTCGCGCCTCTTGAACGCCTCGGTTGCGCGCGACCGCGATTCCAGAATGTGGTTGCCGGATCACCCGCAAATCAATTCGCTCTCCCTGACGAGCAATCGCCGCCGGGACCGGCATCTCGCTGCCGTCATCGATGACCAGTACTTCAATCTCAGGCGAGTTGCGCTGAGCGCCCACGCTGGCTAGGCACCCTTCGAGGGCAACCCAGTCATTATAGGCGGCGATGACCAGGCTGATCTGGGGCAAACGGCCTGAAGTCATAATTCTTAAAATAGCAGACCGATTTTCGCTTCCCTGCCACAAATTCTGGACCGTGTTCCAGCGTCCGAACACTCGGCCCTGATTCGGCTGAATGCGACCTCTCAAGCTGCTTTTTGGGGTTGTTTGGTGCCTATTCAGATACTCGGTACGGGGGCGGCATGTCGGTACAACTAGCCACTTGCCAGTCACTTACGGCGACGCAATAATTTCAAGAATTAGAGTTTTGCTCACCAGCGGTTTGACCGCGTATTGTTATCACATGGAGGAGAAATGAAAGGCGTTGTTCTAGCGGGCGGAACCGGTAGCAGACTCAATCCCCTTACCCGCGTCACCAATAAGCATCTCCTGCCGATTTACGACAAGCCCATGGTTTATTATCCGATTCAGACCCTGGTCAATGCGGGCATTGAAGAGATTTTGCTCGTCACCGGGGGCAAAAACGCAGGAGACTTCCTGCGTCTGCTCGGCAACGGCCGCGAATTCGGACTCAAACACATCAACTATACCTATCAAGAGGGCGAAGGCGGCATCGCCGAAGCTCTTGGGTTGGCGGAGTTTTTCGCAGCGGGCGAACCGATCTGCGTGATCCTGGGCGACAACATCATCGAAAACAATATTTGCGACGCCGTCGAGAATTTCAAGAAACAGAAAGACGGCGCGAAAATCCTTCTGAAAAAAGTCGACGACGCGCAGCGCTTTGGCGTCGCTGAAATCAAAGGCGAAAAAGTCCTCGGGATCGAAGAAAAGCCAAAGAACCCTAAATCGGACTTCGCGGTTGTTGGAATTTATCTCTACGACGCGACAGTGTTCCAAAAGATCAGGCGTCTCAAGCCCTCAGGCCGCGGCGAACTCGAAATCACCGACGTCAACAACTTCTACATCGAAGAAAACAAGCTGACTTACGAAGTTCTCGAAGGCTGGTGGACCGACGCAGGCCAGTTTGAGTCGCTCCTCCGCGCCAACACGCTCGTCGCCGAAACCGGCGCGAACAACATGATGTCTACATCCTCGAATCGTCAGGGAAACAAGCGATGAAAATTCTAGTCACAGGCGGCGCCGGATTTATCGGCTCCAATTTCATTCGGGTTGTTCTGGCTTCTGGTAAGGGCTATTCGATCGTCAATTTCGACAAGCTGACCTACGCCGGCAATCTCGCGAACCTCGAATCGATTGCGGACAATCCGCGCTACAGCTTCGTCAAAGGCGACATCTGCGATGCAGCCGCTGTGGAAGCGGCGATGCAAGGATGCGATGCCGTCGTGCATTTCGCGGCAGAGTCGCACGTCGATCGCAGCATCTACGAGCCCGCGGCATCGATCGAAACCAACGTCAAAGGCACGTTCATCCTGCTCCAGGTCGCGCGCAAGCAGAACATTTCGCGCTTCCTGCACATCTCGACCGACGAAGTTTATGGCGACATTGAACCGGGCAAATTTGCCGACGAAAACAGCCCGATTCAGCCGAGCAGCCCGTATTCGTCGTCCAAAGCTTCATCCGACTTGCTCGTGAAATCTTACGTTCGCACCTACGGATTCCCGGCGCTGATCACGCGGTCGTCGAACAATTACGGCCCATATCAGTTCCCCGAGAAATTCCTGCCGTTAATGATCACCAATGCGCTCGACAATAAAGCACTCCCGATCTATGGCGACGGCAAGCAAGAGCGAGACTGGCTGCACGTCGAAGACAACTGTAAGGGCGTGCTCGCCGTTCTCGAACGCGGCCGAATCGGCGAAGTCTACAATCTCGGCGGCTCCGACATCGTCGAAAATCTCACTATCGCCCGTCAATTGCTGCGTCTCATCGGGAAACCGGAAACGCTGCTCTCTTACGTGAAAGATCGCCCCGG
>DATAMU010000680.1:0-2443 GCA_036266605.1 Candidatus Acidiferrum sp.
AATCACTCGCGCTCTTCGACCAAATGCAAGCGATGCATCAGCTCGACCAAATGAGCACCGAAACGCAAAAGATGCGCGCCACGGCCGACGAAGTCCGCAAGCCTCTCCGCGACATCCTCGTCGCCACCATTCGACAGGGACGCGATCTCGCGAGCCAAGCGCAAGCGCCCGCCGCACCGAACGCAACCAACAACGCCGGTGCAAATAGCTCGCAGTCCGCGCACTCCACCACGCAAGCATTTCAAGCGATCACCGCCAAATTTAAAGAGCTCGCCGCCGCCACCGTCCCTCTCAGTCAGGAACTCGTCGTGCTCGACGAAAGCCGCACCAATCTCGACGAGTGGCGAAAATCCATCCGCACCGAATCCGAATACGAATTGCGCGGCGTCATCACGCGCGTGCTCGGCATCGCCTTGGCTCTCGCGGCTGTCTTCATCCTCTCCGAAATCTGGCGCCGCCTCGTCTTCCGCTACGTTCACGAAGCCCGCCGCCGCCGTCAATTCCTGTTGATGCGCCGCTTCGTCACCGGCTTCCTCATCGGCATCGTGCTCATCATGGGATTCGTCAGTGAGTTCAGTTCTCTTGCGACGTTCGCCGGATTTGTCACTGCCGGTATCGCCGTCGGCTTGCAGGCAATCCTTCTCTCGATCGCCGCATATTTCTTCGTCATCGGCCGCTACGGCATCCGCGTTGGCGATCGCATCAGCATCGCAGGCGTTACCGGCGACGTCATCGACATCGGCCTCGTCCGCTTCTATCTCATGGAACTCGCCGGCACCGGCATCGAGCTTTATCCCACCGGCCGCGTCGTAATGTTCTCGAACTCCGTGCTTTTTCAGGCCGGCACGCCGCTCTTCAAACAGCTTCCCGGTACCGAATACGCGTGGCACGAAGTCGCCGTGGCGCTCACAGCCGAAAGCAACTACAAGCTCGTCCAGGAAAAACTCAGCGCGATCGTCGAATCCATCTTCGAAAAATATCGCAGCATCATCGAGAATCAACTCGGTAGCAGCGAGCGACGCCTCGAAGTTTCGCTCCAGGCACCGAAGCCCGAATCGCGCCTGCAATTCACCGACGCCGCCGGCCTCGAATTCGTCGTCCGCTATCCCGTAGACATCCGCCGCGCCGCCGAAATCGACGACAATGTCACGCGCTCGGTCCTCGACTCGCTCGCATCCACGCCCGACCTGAAGTCATCCGTCACCGGCCCGCCCAAAATCCGCGCCGCCATCAAAGGCTAAATCGACCTCAAAAGCATCGAAATCGCGGATGCGTGGCTCGTCTGCATACAGTGTTTCCCTCAGCAACGCGGTCCGGCACACACCACATCTAAGTGCGTACGTACGAAATCAATTCCGCGAAAGGCGGTGGGTAAGCCCAATCGAAGTGGGCGAAAAAAAATAAGGAGCAACTAAAGTGAAAATCCCTAAACTTGCATTTGCTTTCGTTTCAGCAGCATTGCTATTAGCGTCTGCCGCCTTTGCGGGCGAGACGAACAAAACCACCGTGCGCATCAGTCAAAACGTCACGGTCCAAGGAAAATCCCTCGATCCAGGCAAGTACACCGCGCAATGGACCGGTGAAGGCCCCAACGTCCAAGTCACGCTTACACGTGGCAAAAACACTGTCGCCACCTTCGCGGCACAGATCAAACAAGAGGCGTCCCCCAATTCCAACGACGCGATTGGCACCTCAGAAGGCCCGAACGGCTCTAAACAGCTGACTTCGATCTATCCCGACGGCAAGGAATTCTCGATTCAAATCGGCGACAGCGCCGCCGCTCCGTCGAGCTCATCGTCACGCTAGCATCGTCGGCGACGACCGTTTCAACGCAAAAGCACAGAGCGCCCACTTTTTCGCATCATCGATCGTGAAGAAGTGGGCGCAATTTTCTGCATTCGGGTACACTAAGCACCTAAGCGAATGTATACTTGGCGCAATTTCTGGACGTTTTTCATCGCCTTCGTCGCTGTCCTCGCGATGCTAGTCGTCCCCGCATGCGGCTCTCTTTGCGCGGCGATGACCCACTGCTCGACAAGTGACGTTTCTGCTGGTTCCGAGAACTGCCATCACGTCGATATGTCCGCGCAGTCTGATTCCGAAGCGTCGTCGTTTTCGTCTCAAGTTTCGTGCAGTCAGCAAACACCACTCGTCGCGGTCCTCACGAGTTTTGAATCGTCTCTCCAGATCGAATCTCGCGACGCGTCAATCTCGCTGGTATCGATTGATGCTCCGGCCCATGACGTCACGCTGAGTCATCACGTTCTCGATTTTTCGCTCCAAAAACAGTCGCCTCAACAAGCCAGCCCGCTCGAAGACTTTTCCATCCTTCGCGTCTGATATTCCTTCTCGATCTGTACGACCATTCCTAATGAGCATGGGCTTTCATGCGCCCACAAATCCATTGCATCTTTCCGTTACAAAACGAATCGATTGATCTAAG
>DATAMU010000681.1:0-6716 GCA_036266605.1 Candidatus Acidiferrum sp.
CGGTGGTCGATGGGGATCGATTTATCGTGCCGGTGCACCAAAATCACGGTTACAGCGCTCTGCATGGTCGAGCGAAGGGCATTCCGACCGACGCGCTGTCGCAATTGAATCTAAGGACGATCGGCGGTGAGACGCACGTCCGGCGCATCGACGCGGCGACGCATCGCATGACGAATGATGGGCGGATACGACGTGTGTTTATCCGAAACACATACAAGTTTCGCGAAACGCTGACGTACAAAGTGTGGCTTCCCGCGTGGCATGGGTTTTTGGGGCTGACGCGGCCAGTGCGAAGTGCGCTCGGGTTGAGATCGAAAGTTTCGCGGTCGAACATTTAGAGTTTCGCGAGCAGGCCAAATTCCGATCGCAACTGACCTGCGATCTTCGGACAGCGATTCATGAGTGCGCTCGACAAACTTAAAAATGAGCAGCCGCGATACGCGGTGCTGGACGCATTGCGGTTCGTGTTGGCGCTGTGGGTGACGATCGGGCACTTCGAAACATTTCCATTGTTTGCAGGCGTAAATGAAGCGACGCCGGCCGGCCGATTTGTTGTACATGCGTGGCAAACAATTGTGTTTGGGACGCCCGCTGTAATTGTGTTTTTTGTGATCTCGGGGTTTTGCATTCACCTGCCGTATCGCGCCGAACGCAAGATGGACGTCGGCCGCTTCTATTTGCGGCGCTATACGCGGATTTTGATTCCGGTCGCAGCGGCGGTCAGCGTTTATCGACTTGTCGGTCAGCGATTTGTGCTTTGGGGCGAGCATTCGATCTTGTGGCAATCGCCGCTGTGGAGTTTGTTGTGCGAGGAGATCTACTACGCGGTGTATCCACTGCTGCGACGGCTGCGGCGCGCGGCGAGCTGGCAAATTGTGATTCCGGTGGCCTTTGCGATCAGCGCGGCGGTTGCTGCGACGAACGTGCGGGCTTTGTCGTGGCATGAATTCGGCCCGCTGGGTACAGCGGCGATTTTGTTGCCGGTGTGGCTGCTTGGATGTTTGCTGGCAGAAGAAGCGGACGCGTTGCCCGCGTTGAGGGTTGATGCGCGATGGCACATCTGGGGGTGGCGATTTACGGCATGGTTCGCGTCGTGGCTTACCGAAATGCTGCACTTCAAAGCGCATGTTCCAGTGACACAAACGATGGCGTGGTTTGGATTGATTGCCTACATTTGGGTAAAAAATGAAATCGCTTGGAGCAAGACGCGCGCGCCAGGGCGTGTGCTGGCCTGGGCCGGATTGTGGAGCTATTCGTTGTACCTGGTGCACGCGCATGCAGGAGGGCTGTGGTATTGGCCACGAACATATTGGCTGAGTGGCGTTAGCGTGGGACCTCGATTGAATTGGCTCATGGTGATTTTAAGTAGTTTGGTGGGCGCGTACGTTTTTTATTTGATGGTGGAACGGCCCTCGCACCGGTTGGCGCGATGGATTGGATCAGCGCGAAAAACGATGGTGCTGAGCGGCGCGAACGGTGATTCGGCTAGAGCCGGCGACAACGCGGCGACCGTGCTCGAGCCGGCTCCCGAGGCTGTAACGATTAACGCAACGACAATTTAAGCGCCTTGCTAATGGCCGCCAGGAAGCAGCGGCTTGTCGCGCTGTCACCGCGAAGATATTCTGGCAATCGGATTCAATGGATTCGACGCAACGAACCGTTGAGGAAACATGCTGACGTTTTTTACTACCGCGAAGCCGTTTGAAGGGCACATCGACATCATCCAGCGGAACGCGATTCGGAGCTGGCAGAAACTGCATCCGGATGTCGAAATTATTTTGATGGGAGATGATGCGGGAGCGGCGGAAGTGTGCGCGGAGATGGGACTGCGGCATGTCCCGGGGGTGCGGCGGAACAAATACGGCACCAAATATTTAGCGGATATTTACGAGAAGGCGCAGGCGGCGGCGCGGCACGAGTTGGTGTGTCATATCAACTGCGACATTATTTTGCAGTCGGATTTTTTGCGTGCGGTGGGGCAAGTGGCGGCGCGAGACAAGCGATTCCTGATGGCAGGGCGGCGCTGGGATGTCGACGTGACGGCACCAATCGATTTTTCGCGCGCCGAATGGGAACAGCGCATCGATGAGTTGGCGGTGATGGAGAAGCGGCAACGGCCACCGCAGTGGATCGACTATTTCGTCTTTGCACGCGGGTTGTACGCGGGCGAGGTGCCGGCGTTTGTGATTGGGCGTCCCGGATGGGACAACTGGCTGCTCTGGTATCCGCTTTCAATCGGCGTGCCTGTGGTGGATGCGTCGGACGTGGTCCGTGCGGTGCATCAGAATCATGATTATGGTTATCACCCGCAGGGCGAAAAGGGCGTGTGGGAAGGCGAAGAGGCGCAGGAGAATTATCGGCTGAACCGTGGGAAGTTCGCGACGCTCGGTGATGCGACGTATCTGTTGACGAGACACGGACTGCGGCGAAATTACAAAGCGGCCTGGGTTGCGGCGAGGCGTCGTGCGACATCGGGATTTTATGACGCATGGTTTCGAGTGTTGAAAATGACGCGACCGGCGCGTCATCGATTGGGAGTTCGGAAGAGTATCGAGACGACGGCGGCGAAATAGCGCGCGGTCGGTGCCATTTGAATACATCGCTGTAGGTGAGCGAGCCCTCAATCGTATAGTTACTGTTAGATAAAATACTTGACATAATATCTTGAAACTCTTAGGATTTGCGTCCTGAATCCGGCGCGGCGATGTGTGAGCGGTTACATCTCCGGTGCGGACAAAGAGCGTTACGTTGTAATGGGAGGCTGCCCAGCCATGTCCCCTGCGAATGATGGGTTGTCCGTTGAGATCCAGGCCGAAAAGGTAGAAGTCGATTGCGAAGCGTGCGGCCGAGCTGGACGCGATGGTGAGAATTCTGTTGGCGCGGGAATCGCCGATAGCATTGGTCGCGCCGATATTTCCGCGGGCGACTTGGCGAGCACCATTTCCCTGACACTGACCGCGTTTGATACGCGGCATTATCAGGATCTGATTCGAACGCGCGCGGCGACGATTCGGCGAGTGGTGAGGGCGTTGAAACCCGCTCTGGGATTGCATAACGCGCTCGATGCAGGTTGTGGTGTCGGATTTTTCTCGCAGACGCTCACGGAGTTGGGGCTGGAGACGCGCGGGTTCGATGGGCGACTCGAGAATGTGGTCGAGGCAAGGAAGCGATTTCCGAAGGTCGCATTTGAAAGCGGAGACATCGAGAGCGCGGAGATTACGGCGTTGGGGGCATTTGATTTGGTGTTGTGTTTCGGGTTGCTGTATCACCTCGAGAGTCCGATGCGGGCTATTCGGCACTTGCGTGCACTTACCGGGAAAGGGCTACTTATCGAGAGCATGTGCGTGCCGGGTGACGAAGTGCGCATGATGCTGCGCGACGAACCTTTCCAAAATGATCAGAGTTTGACGGACATGGCGTTTTATCCGAGCGAATCGTGCATGGTAAAGATGCTCTATCGCGCGGGATTTCATCATGTGTATCGCCTGACGCGCCTGCCCGAGCATGATGATTTTCGCGCGACGAGCGATCATGAGCGGCGGCGGACGATACTGTTCGCGTCGCATCGACCGGTGGCGGTGGCTTGCCTGGAACGCGTGGCCGAGCCACGGGGAGGTCGCGACCCGTGGACGAAGCTCGGCACTGAGCCTGAGACATTTGTGGCGCGGGTGCGGCGATTCTTGTCGAAACCAGGTCGGATGCGGTATGTCGCGTTGGCGAATCGGGTACGGCGCGTAGTGCCATCGATGCCGCTGCCCCTGCGGCTGCCATTCCGTGCGTGGTGGCTGGCGGAGCACAGCGCGCTTGATCGCGAGCTGATCCACGATGGATTCGAAACTGCCGAAGCAGAGTTTGTTGCGAGGTTTTTGCGGCCGGGGATGACGGTGCTCGATGTTGGCGCACATCACGGGTTGTATACGTTGTTGGCGTCGAGACTTGTGGGGCGAAACGGTCGCGTGATCGCGTTCGAACCGTCACCGCGCGAACGGCGGCGCCTGGAGCGGCACCTGTGGGTCAATCGATGCGGGAATGTCGATGTTCAGTCTTGCGCGTTGGGCGAGTGTGCCGGGGAAGCGGACTTATACCTGGTGGAAGGCATGCATGATTGGTGCAACAGTTTGCGTGTGCCGCATATCGAGGAGAGGACGTCGAAGGTGCGAGTTGAGGTGCGACGGCTCGATGATGTGCTCGAAGGTATCAACTGGCCGCGCATCGACTTCATCAAACTCGACGTTGAGGGTGGGGAGCTTAGCTTTTTGCATGGCGCGCGCAGAATGCTTGGCGGCGAGGTGCGACCGGCGATCTTGGTGGAGGTGCAGGATATTCGCACCGTGCCTTGGGGCTATTCTGCACGGGAGATTGTGCGGTGCCTGGCGAATGCGGGCTACGGCTGGTTCGCGCTGGCGGATGATGGCTCGCTGGAATCGATCTCGAGCGAGCTTTCATCGTATGACGGCAATTTCGTAGCGTTACCGTGCGAACGTTTTGGCGAATTCTGTGAAATGGGATTGGGATTGTCAAAGCCGCCGGTCGAAACCTTCCAAGACTCTCGGGGAACGGTGCGGGCGTGCCGCGAAAATGAATTTGTGGGCGGATGACAAAACAGGAAAGTTACAGGCAACTTTGACGGCGGGCGAGTATCCAATAGGCTGAACACAAGAAAGATGCGTTCAAACCTGGACGCAACTTGGAGCTCAGACTATGCCAACGCCGATCATCCCTCCATTTACTGCGGAGTCCGCTGCCGCGAAGGTTCAGCTCGCGGAAGATTTGTGGAACACGCGCGATCCGGAACGCGTTGTGCTGGGTTATACCGTTGATTCGGAGTGGCGGAATCGAGCGGAGCTTCTTTCAGGGCGCGAGCAGATCAAAGCGTTTCTCTATCGCAAGTGGACTCGGGAACTGGATTACCGGCTGAAGAAAACGCTTTGGACGTTTAACGACAATCGGATCGCGGTAAGTTTCGAATACGAATGGCATGACGATTCGAACCAATGGTTTCGGTCGCACGGCGTCGAGCTGTGGGAGTTTAATCCCGAAGGATTCATGCGGCGGAGAGTTGCAAGCATCAATGACGCGCCGATAAAAGAGGCTGACCGGCGTATCCGGTGAGTCTGGCCGCTCTCCGCTACAACTGTACCGTCAGGTGACTTAGCGTTAGTAATTTCCCCGAAGAAAGCGTTTTCTTGACACGGCAAATTGCACGGCGGAAGATGACCGTCGATGCCTCGCGTGATCACCCGCGCGAGCGAATCGACGGAGGAGCTCCGACGTGCATTCCCGAAGAACATTTCTCACCGGTGCCGGTGTGGCTCTAGGCGCAGTGGCGCTGCCATCCAAGATGTGGGCACTTTCGCTTGCAGAGGCAGCCACCGGCAATGGTGCGCAAAGCGGCTCACCCAACGTACCGCTGCTGCTCGGTGTCGATTACTATCCCGATCAAACGCCGGAGTCGCTGTGGGAAGAAGACGCGCGCATGATGGCGGACTTCGGCTTTACGAACGTGCGTGTAGCCGAATTCGCCTGGTCGCTGATGGAGCCGTCGGAAGGCAAATTCGATTTTGCGTGGCTGCATCGTTCGATCGAAATTCTTCACAAGCACGGCATCGGCGTAATTCTCGGTACACCGTCGGCCGCGCCTCCGCCCTGGCTCACGCAGAAATATCCCGAAGTGTTGATGGTCAACGATGAAGGCATGACGGTGTCGCCGGGAGGACGGCGTTTCACATGTCCTTCGAACAAGATGTATCGCAAGTTGTCGCTCGCGATCGCGACGGAAATGTCTCGCAGTTTCGCCGACACTCAGGGAGTGATCGGCTGGCAGATCGACAACGAATTCACGCTGCAACGTTGGGGTCGTTGCTACTGCAAATATTGCCGCGCCGGATTTCAGGAATGGTTGCGCGGCAAGTACGGCAGCCTCGAAACGATCAACGCGAAGTGGGGCACCGCGTTCTGGAGCCAGGTCTACACCGACTTCAGCCAGATTCCGGTGCCGTTGCCCTCGAACGGCGATCCAAATCCGGGGCTCGCGCTCGACTACGACCGGTATCAGTCGTCGGCCAACGCGTCGTTTTCGAACGAGCAGCTCGCGGTGCTCCGCAAAAATTGCCCGCGCCATTTCGTGACGACGAACAACGTCGGCGCGCCAGCCGACACGCTAAACTTGCACGAGCTTTACAAAGACCTCGACTTCGTCTCGCACGACAACTATCCGGGTTTCATCGAAATCTACGCGCCGAATTTCCCGTCCGAAGTACTGCCTTCCATCGTGGGGATGGGCCACGACTCCATGCGCGGCGTGAAAGACGGCAGGCCCTTTCTGATCATGGAGGAGCAGTCGGGCAAAGCCGGCCAGCGATTTTTCTCACCGCAGCCGCATCCGGGCCAATTGCGGCTATGGGCATTTCAAGCGGTCGCGCACGGCGCGATGGGCATCAATTATTTCCGCTGGGACACCGCGGATTTCGGCGCGGAAGAGTATTGGCACGGAATCCTGAATCACGACCGCTCGCACAGTCCCGGCTTCGACGAAATCAAGCAAACCGTGAAGGATATGAAATCGCTGGGCGAGGACGCGCTCCATGCGCAGTACGCCGCCGACAGCGCTTTGATCTTCGACTCCGACTCCGACTGGGCGCTGCAAATTCAGCCCGGCCAACGCGATTTGACGTACATGTCGCACGCCATCTCTTGGTACGCATCGATTTCCAGTA
>DATAMU010000682.1:0-2440 GCA_036266605.1 Candidatus Acidiferrum sp.
CGCAGTCGATGTGTTTGGAATTTGCACGGTTTCAGGGCTGAAGTCCGACTCGACTGTGGTATGGGTCTTCTGCTGCTCAAGCCACGCCTGAAACATCAGCACAGCCCAGAGTTGTGCCTGCCAGTTGCGGCGGCCGCTTACGTGTTCGTTCCACTTCTGGCGAATCGGCTTGGCGTCGAAGTAGCCCTCACTTTTCAGGCGCGACTCATCGAGAAGATCTTCAGCCCAGGAACGCATCGGGCCTCGCAGCCATTCGTAAATTGGCACGCCGAAACCTTTTTTCGGGCGATCAACCAACTGCTTTGGCACGTAGCGATAGAGCAGGTTGCGCAGCGGAACCTTGCCGAGCGCACCTTTGACTTTCATTTCGATCGGCAGCTTCCAGGCGAACTCGATGATGCGGTGATCGAGCAATGGAACGCGTGACTCGAGGCTGACGCCCATCGAGGCGCGATCGACTTTCACCAGAATGTCGTCGGGCAAATACATGATCGTGTCGAGGTACATCATGACGTGCATGATGTCGTCGATCTTTGCCCACTTGGTGCTGTCGGTGAGTTGGGTGAGCGGTTCGTTCGCACCGAGAACGACGGACGAAGGCTCCATCCAGTACGAGAGCAGAATCCAGTAGAGAGCTTCGCGCTCGTTCACTTTCAAAATGCCGGTGAGCTTGCTAAGGACTTTGTTGATGTCCTTGCTGCGCAGACTTTGAGGTACGACGGACTGACGCCCGTCGAGGAGTGCGTTCCAATCGAGCTTCGAGAGCGGCTTGATCGTCTTAGCCAAACCGGCCTTTAGCGGCTTTGGCATCCAGCCAATGTTTTGGTGAACGCTGCGGCCCCATTGATACGTGGTGTAGCCGCCGAAAAGTTCGTCGCCGGCGTCGCCGGAAAGGCTGACAGTGACGTTGCGTCGCGCGAGTTGCGAAACGAGGAATGTCGGAATCTGCGAGGAGTCGGCGAAAGGCTCGTCGTAGAGAGTCGGAAGCCGTGGGATCACGCCCATCGCTTCTTCCGGCGTTACGTAGAGCTCGGTGTGATCCGTGCCGATGTGCTGCGCAACAAGTTTTGCGGACTCGGCTTCGTTGAATTCGCGATTGTCGAAACCTATCGTGAATGTCTTGACGGGCCGCTTGCTGTTGGCCTGCATGATCGCGACGATCAGCGAGGAGTCGATGCCGCCGGAGAGAAACGCGCCGAGGGGAACGTCGGCTTCCATGCGCATCGTGACTGCGTCGTTCAGCAGCGCGTCGAGCTGGTTCACCGCTTCGTCTTCGGTGCCGCGGAAAGGATTCGCGAGACCATCTTCGGCGGCGACTTTTGCGGACCAGTAAGGCTTCGGTGAAGCGTCGCTGCCAAAACCACGAATCGTCAGGAACGTTCCGGGGGGGAGCTTATAGATCCCTTTGTAGATCGAATGCGGCGCTGGGATGTAGTTGTGGCGCAGATAGACGGCGACGGCGCCGCGGTCAATGTCGCCACGGAAATCGGGATGCTGCTGGAGGGCCTTCATCTCGGAGCCGAAGACTAGCGTCTTGCCCATCCAGCCGTAGTAGAGCGGCTTTTCGCCGGCGCGATCGCGCGATAGGTACAAGGTTTGCTCTTCGCGGTCCCACAGTGCGAAGGCGAACATGCCGTTAAACTTTTTGAGCGCCGCCTCCACGCCCCAGCGAGCGATCGCGGTGAGCATGATTTCGGTGTCGGAATGACCACGGAACTTTTCGCCGAGTTGCTCGAGTTCGGCGCGCAACGCTTTGAAGTTGTAAATTTCGCCGTTGAAGGTGATTACGTAGCGGCCGCTGGCAGAATGCATCGGCTGGGCGCCCATCGGCGAGAGATCGATGATCGAGAGCCGACGGTGGCCGAAGGCGACGCCGGTGTTCTGGTCAACCCACACACCGTCGGCATCCGGTCCGCGGTGGCTCAGACAGGTTGCCATGCGTCGAGCAATCAGCGTGAGCTGCTCGCTGGACTTGCTGCGGGAAGTATCGAGAAAACCTGTGATGCCGCACATAGATTTTTCTGCCTTCGGGCTACGCGTCTGCGGAGCGAGCGACTTCTTCGTTGGAGATCAAATTCGGGTGCATCTGCTGGACGGCCTGGTACAGAACGTATTCGCTTTTGTCGCCCAGATGCGCGACCGTGAAATTTTCGAGGATGCGCTGGCGAGCGCGGAGGTTCAGTGTATCGCTGGCGTTGAGCCGGTCCAGCAATCCGGCGGAAAAAGCTTGTGCGTTGTCGGAAGGAACGACGACTCCGGTGTCACCGACGACGAGCGCCGAATCGCCTACGTTGGTGACGACGCAGTGACGGCCGCAGGCCATCGCTTCACCGATGACATTAGGGAATCCTTCGCTGACTGACGAAGAGCAAAAGACATCGACGGCGTTGTAAACGGCACGAACATCGGACTGCGCCTGAATCCAGTGAACCTTGCCTTC
>DATAMU010000683.1:0-2792 GCA_036266605.1 Candidatus Acidiferrum sp.
CTGCGTATCCACAAACGGCAACCACAGGATCGCCCGCACAATCTTGTTAAATATGATCCCCGCAAACTCCCGGAACGGCGACTCATGCACCGTAATCAGGCTCCGGTCCACCGCCCTCGACCCTATCGCTACCTCGTGATCCTTCAACGCCGGCAGCAGCTTCTCCACCTCATCGATCGGCGCCGATAGGTCGGCATCGGTAAACAACACCACTTCGCCCCGCGCCTCCTGCATTCCGTGCCGCACGCTGTAGCCCTTACCACGGTTCTGCCCGTTCGAAACCACCCGCAACGACGGAATCATCCCCTTAAAGCTCTCCGCCACCGCAATCGTCTGATCCTTCGACCCGTCGTCAACGACGATCACCTCGGTCGTATGATTCGCTGCGTGTACATACGCCGCGATCTTTTCCATCGTCGGCGGCAGCCTCAATTCCTCGTTATATGCGGGAATAATGATCGTCAGTTCGGGTGCTGCGGCGGTCATCGAAGCGGAAGATCCTTCCATCCGTGCGCGCCGATCAGCGGCACGAAACGGCAGTTTTCCAAAGTGGTCGTCTGAAACATGCCACGCCGCCGCTCAATCAGCTGCAATTCCTGATTTTCCAGCGTGCCCACCGGTATCACCATTCGCCCGCCCTCGGCGAGTTGCGCCAAAAGCGGTGGAGGCGCGGCAGGCGCTCCCGCAGCGACCAGAATCGCATCGAAGGGCGCCATTTCCGGCAACCCTAGCGTTCCGTCTCCGCAGTGCACGTGAATGTTTTCGTAATGCATTTCGGCAAGCCGTCTTGCTGTCTCGGCTGCCAGTTCCGCGCGGTATTCCAGTGTGACAACTTCTCGCCCCAACTTCGATAGTACGGCCGCTTGGTACCCGCATCCCGCGCCAACCTCCAGAACTCGTTCATTCTGAGCCACTTGGAGTGCCGCCGTCATCGCCGCAACCATGTAGGGCTGCGAGATGGTTTGCCCGCCGCCGATGGGCAGTGGCGCATCCTCATACGCTTGCGCCTGAAAATCCGCCGGCACAAATGCATGGCGCGGCACCACCCGCATCGCGCCCAACACCCGCGCGTCCCGCACTCCACGTCGCTCGATTTGCGTCTCGATCATCGCAGCCCGAGCCACCTCGAATTGCGCCGCCGTCCGCTCCCCCGCGTCGGCCCCGCTCCTCCATGCTTTCAACCGCCAATCCCTAATCAACTCTCCGCGCTCCTCTGCGTACTCCGCGCCTCGGCGTTATCTTTAATCTTTCTTTCCACTTCTGGCGTCACGACGGCATTGCCGCCACATGCTTTTCCCAAGCCTTCGTCTTCAAAATCTCCTCAATCTGCTCCAGCGCAAAATCGCACTCATCCATCCGATTATAAAAATGTGGCGACAACCGAATCCCCGCCTTCGGCCGAAAATCAATCATGATGTCTCGCGCCAGCAATTCCCGGCTCACTTCATACGCATGCGGGCAATCCACCGACACCGTCCCCGCCCGCTCCGCCGCATTCTCCGAAGTATTCACGCTCCACCCGCGCGCCTTCGCTCCCTCAAGCAATCGCGCCGTCATCGCCATCGACTTCGCGCGTATCGCCGCCACTCCCGCCTTGTTCAAAATCTCCAGCCCCGGCTGGCACGCATACAGCGCCGGTATGTGCGGCGTCCCATTCAAATATCGAAACGAATCTTCGCGCGAATCGATCGCCCCCGTCTCAAACGCAAACGGCCGCTGGTGCGCGATCCACCCCGTCAGCGCGGGCTTCAGCTTCGCGCGCAAATCTTCGCGCACATACAAATACGCAACGCCCGGCCCGCCGCAGAGCCATTTCAAAACTCCGCCCACCGCGAAATCGACTCCAAGGTCGCGCACATCGAACGGCAGCGTTCCCGTCGCCTGGAACACATCCAGAATCACGTGCGCGCCGACGCGATGCGCTTTCTCCACGATCGCTCGCGCATCCACGATGAACGAACTCCGAAACAGCACCAGCGAGATCGGCACGAGGAGCGTCGTCTCATCGATCGCCGCCAAAAATTTCTCAAGATCGAATCGCACCGAACTCTTGCTCGGCACTAGCTCGACCCGCGCCCCGAGCCTCCGCTGCTCGTGATAAAAATACTGAATCGACGGAAACTCCAGCTCCGTCATCACCACCTTATTTCTCGGCCCCCGAAAATCGAAACACGACGCAATCACCGCCTGCGTCGTGGTCACATTCTGATGTAGCGAAATCTCACCCGGTCCGGCCCCGATCAGCGGCGCCACCTTATCTCCCACGCCCACCGCCATCTCCCACCAGCCCTCTTCCCACGCCTTCACGCCTCGCGTCGCCCACAAATCCGCGTACGCACGCACGCCGTCATACACCCCGCGCGGCATCGCACCCAGCGAGTTGCTGATCATATAAGTGGACCGCTCGAGGATCGGAAACTCCTCGCGCCACTTCAACAAATCGTCTATAGAACTAGGCATACAGTCGGGCAAACCAAACGGTGTAGATCCTCGGGGCAATCCCGTGGCAGAAAACTCCACCAAAATAACACAGATGGCCGCGAGTCTAGGCCCTCCAACCACTTGAAAACCCACGCCTTTTCGATGTTTCCCCGGCACATTTGGATTTCCTGAGCGAACGGGCAGTGGCCATTCGTACTTACACATCGGCCCCAAAACTGGTCCCGCGTACCGCATCGCTAAAATCCCGGGTTTTCTAGACTGGTTGCGTTGGCGGCAGATACGAACTCACCGCCCGTGGAGGAAGGTTAGGTCATGAAGGCTTTTTTAGTGCTCGCTGCGATCTACGTTGG
>DATAMU010000684.1:0-5569 GCA_036266605.1 Candidatus Acidiferrum sp.
GAGCGAGGCCCAGAAGCGCTGGAAGAATGGCCAGCCGCACCAGAGCACGACCGGAGTTGCGAGCGCGAGTTCGATCCATTGCAGCGTTGAGGTCGCGAGGTGATGCAGCAAGGATTCGCCGCCCATCGTCAAAAACAGCAATGGAGCGGAGAGCGCGAGCGCGACGAAAAAGCGTTTGCGCATCGAGTCGTATTCAGGGTCGGTTTCGACCGTGGCGAGCGGGTCCATCGGTTCGAGCGCCATGCCGCAGATCGGGCATGAGCCTGGGCCGATTTGCACGATCTGCGGATGCATCGGGCAGGTGTAGCGCACGCCTTCGGCGGCCTTCGTGGCCGCGGTTGCGGGAGAGCTGATTGAAATATTCGCGGTCGCTGCTGCGTGAGAACTTTGCGGCGGAGGTGTCGTTGCGTTTGAGCAGCAGGAGTGCGGTGCGCTTGCGGCCTTGATTTTCGCGAGCGGCGCTTGCGTCGCGACGGCAGTGGTTGCGAGATATTTCGCGGGATTCTGCTGAAATTTTGTGGCGCAGCTTTTGGAGCAGAAGTAATACGGGTGACCGTCGTAGTCGATTGTCGCGGCTGCTTTCAGCGGATCGACGGACATTCCGCAGACTGGGTCTTTTGCGATTTTTGTGATGCTGTTTGCGTTTTCCATTTTGCGTTTCTGTTGATGCGTTAATTTTTCGCTGTCAAAAAGTTTCGCGCTCAGCGGAGGTGGGCGTAGATGGTTTCGAGAAGTTCGTCGAACATGGCTTCGGATTCGGCTTTCTTTCCGCTGCGGAGGGCTTTGGCGGCGCAGTGGTGGAGGTGATTGCGCATCAGATTGCGAGCGACGCCGCGCAGGGCTTCCTGGACGCTGGCGACCTGGGTGATGATGTCGGCGCAGTAGCGATCTTCTTCGACCATTTTTTGGAGGCCGCGGACCTGGCCTTCGATGCGGCGGAGGCGCTTCAAGTTAGCGGTTTTTAGTTCGGGATCGACGGCGACGGCTTTGCGGGGTTCGGAGCCGATGGCGCAGGCGCAGTCGGCGCTGGGGATGTGGTGCGGTGCGGAATGAGCGGCGGGAAGCTTGGACGGCATTGATACCCCCTGGGGCTATATATACCCCCTCGGGCTATTGGATGTCAAATGGCGACTGAAAGATGCATTTGCGGCGTGGGGAGGATGTCGGTCGGGTTGAATCTAAACCCCGCGATCTGGGAAGCGATCGCGGCTACAGGGCGATCGCGGGTACGGAGTGGCGTTTGCGACGGGTTAGCTGGAATTAACATGCGGCGAGTCAACGGGCGGCGCTGGAGTGGAAGTCGCTGGTATAATGCAGGGCGATGCGATTGAACGAATCTACAGACGAGACGCTATGACACTGGTTGAGATTACTTACGAACTGCAAGCACCGCTGAGCAACGAACAGTTGCAGGATTTGGGCGGATTCGCGAATACGTATGGGCTGCGCAAATTTCGCGTGAGCGACGAGCGGAAGCATTTGACGTTTGAGTATGACGCTTCGCGTCTGAAAGAGACGGAAGTGTCGCATGTGCTGCGGTTGGCGCGGATTCCGGTTACGCGGAAGATTAATTAGGGGCGCGTCGTTTTCGCACACCCGTTTGCGGATGTGTCCGCTCAGCGGCTGAAGCCGCTTCTCCCTTTCATGCCTCAACGGCACGGCTGAAGCCGTGCTCCCCGAACTGCAAATCGGTCGTACTCTCGCGGATCGACTACCTGGCGGAAGTTTGCCCTCTCGGGTTACGCCGAAGGGATGATGCTATGCGGACATGGGGCGCACCCTTCGAGGCTCAGGGCTAGGCAGTGCTGTGCCCGTACACGGGGAGCGAATGCGTTCAGGATGCCCAGCGAGATGGGGCCTGGCGCTGGCGGCGGGTGGGCGTCAAGGACAGGGGGCGCTTACGTTGGCCGCAGCTACGGATTGTTGGGATGAGTTGTTCGGAGAGGAAGAATTTGTCGATGAGGTGGGAGGCGCCGTAGAGCTGGGCGAATTGGCGTTCCTCTTCGTCGGTGCGGGTGGACATCGCGATGATGTTACGCATGCAGCTGAGGAAGCCAATTTTTACGGACAGAGAATCGTGGCCGGCGAGGTCATCGAGATGGAGATCGAGGAGCAGAACGTCGGGCGTGTATTCAACCGCGAAATGCAAGGCGTCGTCGAGATTGCCCGCGATGCCGACGATGTGAGTCGAAGATTCGGATTGAAGCAAGGTTGCGATGAGACGGCAGAAAGCGGCGCTGTCGTCGGCGATTAAAACTCCGATGGAAGATTTTGATACGGGACGCATGTTCGTCCTCCACAGCTGGACTTTCTTTCGCGCCGCTAGGAAGCGACGTGAGAGTAGGGCGGGAAGCGGAGTATCGGAAATGCAGTAAAAAATTTCAAATCTCGATAGCAGGTGATATCGATGGGAAACAGGAGGAGTTGAAGTGTGATAGCAAATGCTATCACTAGTTGAAGAAGCCGGAAGTTGGGAAGAAAATGCGGGTGTTCGCGCGGGAGGGTGACTATGGTGCAAGCGCCGCCGAAATGCAGCGAGCACAAGCTTGCCCTCGAGTTGGTTCGCGTGGAAATCTCACAAGACAAAGTCGTCACCGACGTTTATCGCTGTCCTTATGCGGGATGCAAGACGGAGCACTATAGCCAGCCGGCGCGCCGCACGGCGGAGTCTGGAAAGTAGGGGACGATGGATCGAACCGCATTGCTCATACGCTGTAATACCGAGGAAGCCGCACGCATCCGCGGGGAAGCGGAAAAGCAACGGCGAACAATCAGCGCGTACGTTTTGCAAATTTCGCTTCGCGTTGTCGAAATGGACGATCGCCTATTTGGGAAGCTGAACAACTTTCGGACATCGAATCAGTTTTTGAGCCGGCGCGCGATGACTGCTCCCGGCGCGAGGACGGCGATTCTCGTGCGGTGCGGTGTCGCGGAAGCCGACCGAATCCGGGAAGCGGCGCGGCGGCGCGACCTTCCGATCAATGCGTTTGTGATGCAAGGGTTGAAGAGGGCGTGGGCGGCGGAGATGAAGCCACCGATGTTGAATGCGCCGGCGGAAGCGGTGCAGCAGGGGAATTCGGCGGGATAGGACTCGCGGGTTGAATTTGAAACGGAATACAGGTTGGAGGGCGTTGTTACATGTCGGGGATCGGTATTGGCGACGCTTCATCTAAACCCGCACCCTTCAACCGCTAAGAGTGCGGCACCCAAGGGCTTTGGAAATTGGCGCAGGGTTCCTTCGAATGGAAGTCTTGGGGGGACTCTGCGCCTTTCTATTTTTGTCGAGAGCAGACTTATTGTGTAGGTTGATGGGAAGTACTAAAATCCGCGCAGTGATGGGCATGTCACGGCTACGCTGGCTCATTTGCTTGGAGTGGGAGGCACTTCGAGCGCTGCGCCAAGCGGTGTACCCAGTGTTGGAAATTAAAGAGCGAATCAGATGGCCAAACGAAAGACTCGGAGAAAGAAAGCGGCGGCCCAGAGTACACCGAGAAGCAAGAACACTCCGCAAGGCATAGACACACGACAAATCGGGAACGCGCCGCGGGAGGACGGGCACCTCACGGTGGTTGCGATTGGTGCGTCTGCCGGCGGGATTGAAGCGGTGAGTGAACTGATCAAGGATCTGCCTGCGGATTCCGGATTGTCGTTCGTGCTTGTCCAGCATCTAGATCCGAACCACCACAGCATGCTTACGGAGCTGCTGGCGAAGCATACGTCGATGAGTGTTTCGGAAGTGAAGAACGGGATGGCGATCGAACGGAACCACTTTTACGTGATTCCGCCGAATACTTCGATGATGGTCGCAGACAAGACGCTGCGATTGCGGCCGCGCGAGGAGTCGCATGGCATACCGATGCCGATCGACCACTTCATGCGATCGGTGGCGGAGGAATATCGGGAGCGATCGATCGGGGTCGTGCTGTCGGGATCGGGCACGGACGGCTCTTTGGGAATCGCGGAAATTCAGGCGCAGGGCGGAGTGACCTTTGCGCAAGATGATGTAACGGCGAAGTACAACAACATGCCGCGGAGCGCGGTGAACTCGGGGGCGGTGGACTATGTGCTGCCGCCGAAACAAATCGCGCGCGAGCTGGCACGAATTGCGCGACTGCCGCACGCGCAAAGGCCAATGGCCGCCGAATCACCGGTGCCAGCCTCGGACGGGGCCGCGTTGAGCACAATTTTTCAGACGCTGCGGCGTGCAACCGGAGTGGATTTCACGCACTACCGACAGACGACTATTGTGCGGCGCGTGCTACGGCGGATGGTGGTGCACAAGATTGAGCAGCTGGACGAGTATGTGCGCTATCTGCATTCCAACAGCGACGAAATCAAAGCGTTGTATCAGGACATGCTGATCAACGTGACCAGCTTTTTTCGAAACCAGGCGGCTTTCGATGTGCTGAGATCGACGGTGTTCCCGTCGATCATGAAGTCGCGTCATCCGGAATCGGTGCTGCGTGTGTGGACGCCGGGGTGCGCGTCGGGCGAAGAGACGTATTCGGTGGCGATCTCTCTACTGGAATTTCTGGGAGAAAAGGCAGCGCGGGTGCCGATTCAGTTTTTCGGGACGGACGTGAGCGACGTATGCGTGACGAAAGCGCGCGCCGGAATTTATCCGGAAAACGTTCAAGGAGACGTTTCGCCGGAACGGATTAAGCGATTTTTCACGCGGGTGGAGGGCGGCTATCGCATCAGCAAGAGCATCCGCGATATGTGCATATTCGCGCAGCACAACCTGGTGAACGATCCACCATTTTCGCAGATGGATCTGATCTGCTGCCGCAACCTGCTGATCTATCTCGAACCGATTTTGCAGAACAAAGTGATTTCGCTGTTTCACTATGCGACGCGTGCGGACGGGTATTTGATGCTGGGAACGTCGGAGGGCATCGGGACGGCGGGCAATCTCTTCACGACCGTGGACCGCACGTACAAAATTTATTCAAAGAAGGTCTCGAGCAGCCGGCAACCGGTGACATTTTCGCTGAACCGGGCGGCGGATCGCACTGAATACGGAACGGTGCGGACGCCGATGCGTCCGCCGGATTCGAGCTCGAACTATCTGGAGGCACAAAAGGAGTTTGACCGGCGGCTGGTGACGCAGTTCGCGCCGGCGACGGTTTTCGTGAACGACGAATTAGAAATCGTGCACACGCGCGGGAACGTGAGCCGGTATCTGAAACTGTCTCCGGGCCGGGCGAGCCTGAACATTTTGAAGATGGCGCGAGAGGCGTTGCAGATCGAGCTGCGGAACGCGCTGGGACGAGTGAAAAAGGAAGGGGCGACCGTCCATAAGCACGGAATCGTGTTGAAGAACGGGAACGGGGACGGAAGCGCCAGCGGAAATGATGATGGAAACGGGACCGGGGATCACGGGAAGCCAAAGACGCATCTGGTCGGCATTGATGTGATGCCGCTTCATCTGGGACAGACGAAAGAGCAGTACGTCATGATCGTGTTTCATGAAGAAGGCGTCCTAGGAGTGACGGAGTCAAAGACGAAAGAGTCGCGCACCGAGCAAAAGGCAATCGAGGCCTCGAATGTGCGGATCACCAAGCTGGAG
>DATAMU010000685.1:0-5171 GCA_036266605.1 Candidatus Acidiferrum sp.
CTGCATCCGGGTTGGGTGGCGACGAAGATGGGTGGGCCTTCGGCGACGGATGATTTGGCGGAGGGGCATTTGACGCAGGTGTGGTTGGCGACCGGGGAGAATGCGCGGGTGAGCGGGGAGTACTTTTTTCATTTGAAGAAAAGCAAGGTCTTGGCGGCGGCGCGGGATGAGGGGACGCAGGAGAAGTTTGTGGGTATTTGCGAGGAGTTGGCGAGGGTTAGGTTGAAAGAGAGTTGAAATTCGAAGGAAGGGAAAAAATTTAACGCAGAGGCGCAGAGTGCGCGGAGTCGCGCGGAGAGTTTTGGCGGGGAATCAGTTGAGATCGCTCGCTTTGTTCAATGTCACAATCTTTTCTTGAGGGGCTTCAGGGGCTGAAGCCCCTTTTACTCTTCATGAGCAGAAGTCGCGGTTGAAACCGCGACCCACAAGGCGGTTGCGTCAGAAGCAGCGGCTTAGCGAGTCGCGAGAGAGTTCAGTTGGGCGCGGAATGAGGTGTATCTTTCTACGACGCGGGGGCGTAGTGTCGATGGCGTGCCCTTCCTAACGTTGTTTCGTGGTTCTCCTGCAAGGCGTCCAAGACAGAGGAATGTTCAATCGTTTGTGTTGTGGGCGTGCGGTCCCTGGATGAGATACAAGTTGAAGAGGCTCAAGGACTTCGATGGCCGGGAGACTTATACGGCGCAACTCAAGCGGACGCGAGAGATTGAAGTGCTTGAGGCCTGCCTGCTGCATTCCTGAGGGAAGTTAACAGTCGACAGTTGAAAGTCGAAAATGGGAGTTTCGCCGAAGGATGTGGTGTGTTGTTGGAGACATTCGGAGCGCGGCTAAATGGTGGGTGTGGGTTCAGGCTGAGATCCTTCGCCGACCTCCGGTAGGCTCAGGATGACGGGTTTTTCTTCGTTAAAGGCGCGACTGGCAAGGAGCCTACGCACTGCGTAGTCTATTCCGAGAGTCTCGCAGTTTGTTGGTTTACGCAGAGGCGGCGGTGTGGCGGAAGGCGTGGATGGCGTCGGCTTCGGTGTCGTAGACGTTGAAGACGGTTAGCAGCCGGGTGAGTTGCAGGACGTCCTGGAATTTTTCGCCGAGATTGGACAAGTGCATTTCGGCGCCCTGGCCCTTTGCGCTGACGTGCAATCCCACCAACATGCCCAGGCCAGAGCTGTCGATGTATGTGACGTTCGACATGTTGAGAACGATCTTCTTTCGGTCTTCGACGAGGAGGGATTTTACGCGCTCGCGAAGAGCGGCACTCTCGGGCCCCAAGACGATGCGGCCGTTGTAGGAGACGATCGAAACTCCGTCTACGTCTTTATTGGTGATGTTGTTGGTCATAAAACCTCGCTAACACGCACTTCGAATATTTTCTGCAAAAGCTCAGCGGGCCTTTTGATACAGGGCTTCTTTCATCGCAGTGATCAGCCACGAGATCGTCGCGAACGGCAAGAACACAGCCGGGTCGGTGGGCAAGACTGCCGAATCGCCGTTTTGATTCACGGCGATTTTCTCGATGATGTCGCCTTTGTGAACCCACAAGCCCGCGGATTCGGCGCCGAGGACGACGGCGGAGAAAGGGGAAACAAGATCCACGAGTTTGATTTGGACGGACTGGCCGATCAGGTGAGATGTGTTCATCGAGTGGCGCCCGAAAACGAGTGAGCGAGCCGGGAAAAAGCCAATTTCAAACCTGTTGCTACTACTTAACTACTTTAAGTTAATTGACTTGCCAAGTCAAGGAGCGTTTGGGATAATTTAGTTAAGTAAAATTGGTTAAGTCTCTAGATCGAGCGGGAGCATGCAGTGGAAGTCGGGCTACTGATCAAGCAGAAACTCTCGGAACTGAAGCTGGAACAGCGCGATTTGGCGGTCGCGGCTGAGGTGACGGAGTCCTACATTTCGCAGCTGCTGAGCCGTAAGAAACTGCCGCCGGCGCCAAGCCGAACCGATATTTACGAAAAGATCGAACGATTTCTGAAGTTACGCCGAGGCAAGCTGGCAGAACTGGCGGAGCATCAACGCAAAGAAGGCATAAAGAAGATCCTGGCAGCCGAGCCGGTGCCGTTGTTCAAGGATGTTCGCGAGTTGATTCTTGAAAAATGCGTGCCCGCGAAGGTGAGAGAGGTACGAGCGATATTTGAGACGCACCCGTTCGGCGACATGGAACGACTGGTCACGCAGAAGCTGCTGGATGTGGTGAAGAAGGGCGCGAAAGACGAACTGGACAACGAGGCGTGGCTGCGGTCGGTGGCGCATTTGGCGGGACGAAGTTATGAAGGGCTGCGGGTGAGCATTCTGGAATTTCTGGACACGGATGTGTTCAGCGTTTCGAAGGAGCACTGCTCGTCGTTTCTAGAGCCGCTGATCGAAAGTTGGGACATCGACCTGGCGACATTTGGGCTGGAGATTGTGTTGAACCGACGGCTGATTTCGGGCCATGCGAAGAGGGTGGAGTTTGTAGAGAAGGAAGTTGAGCGCGCGGACGATGAGCCGGGGCTGAAGAAATTTCTGAAATTTGAAGGTGTGCGCGCGCACATTACGGAAGATGAGATTCAGTTTTTGCGAAAGCTGAGATTCACCGACAGGCAGCCTACGGCGCTTTATTACTATCGGGAATTGCAGAACCTGAGGGATCCGCTCCATTTCCGGACGAGTGGGAATCGTAAGAGTTCGAGGAAGACGCCGGGGCAATCGCAGCCATTTGGATCGATCGCACCGATGCAACGATTTGGCGATGCGCGAGGGATTGAGAAGCAGCTTCAGATGGAACGCAGGAAAGGGGCGATCCGGCGATGGGACGGAGCTCGCGGGAGCCGGAATTGAGGGCTTTGCTTGAGGGCTGAGGCCCTTCGATTCACCCAGGAAGACAAGAGTTTTCAGGTTATTTCAAAGGAGCTCGATGAAAGCCAAGGTTATCAATGTGCAGTACGTGGGTTTCGAAGTGAGTGCGCGGGCGCGGCTGTATAAGTTTGTGGTGAATCAGGAGAGCGGGACGCGGGAGTTCAGGCTGTCGATTTTCAATGAGGCGTTTAGCTCGCGGCTAATCTCGTTTCAAGATGCGCCGGATTTCTGCTCGGCGAAGATTCATCGCGAGCTTGCGACGTTTGCGAACGATCCACCCGAGTCACAGTACAAGATCAGCGAGGCGGAGCTGGAAGAGTATCAGCGGGCACATGCGCCGCGGACTACGAGCCGATTTCACCGGCATTCGGTGGCGAAGAATCCAGCAGCGAATGTGGCGTCAGAACACGTCGAGCGATAGAGAATCGCGCAACAGAAAAAATAGGGCGATCGAGAAAATCGAGAGGCGGTAGAAAGCTCATATGACGAAAACATGTCTCACTGATTTTCAATCGGTTGCTCGTGAGAGCGGGTTCGTTGAAATCGGGGACGCGGAAGACGGAAACGTGTCGTGGTTTCGCAACACGACGGCGGATGCAGGATCGGCGGTACACAAGCGATTGTGCGTGGACGGGTTGACGAACAGCGCGACCGTTTTTTGGGAGACGGCGGCGTCGGCGAAGCTGAACTCGATGACGTTTCGAACGGCGTCGGCGTTGCGGGCGTGGCTGGAGTTGAAGGTGGGCGTGGCGGTTTAGAGCTTGGCTTGATCTGCGCAGGAATTTGATTCGGGGGCTTCAGAGGCTGAAGCCCCTTTTTATTTAGGTGGGTTTATGTCGCGGTTGAAACCGCGACCCACAAAAAATGCCGGCAAGATGCCCTTCGTTCCTCTGGGCAAGCCGGCGCTACCAAGGCGGGCACGGGTTGCCGTGCCCCGACGTTGCGATTTGCGATGAAGGAGTTATTCGGAGCGGAGGGTGCGGGCGGCGTCTACGCTGGCGGCGCGGATGGCGGGGATTGCGGCGGCTGTTAGTGCTGCGACGAGGATCACGGCGGCGGAGATGAGCAATGGCGTGGCGCCGGGGATTTGGAGTTGGTTGGTGTATTTGGTGATGAGGCGGACGATGGCGAAGCCGGCTGCGGTGCCTACGGTGACGCCGATGAGGGCGATGATGAAGCCTTCGCTGAGGACGCCGGAGAGAATGTTGCGGGGGCTGGCGCCGAGAGCGAGGCGGATACCGAATTCGTGGAGGCGGCCGCTGACAGAGAAGGCGAGAACACCAGCGACACCTACGATGGAGATGAGAAGGGCGAGCGTAGCGAATCCGCCGAAGACGATGGCGTTGAGGCGATCGGGGGCCATGATTTCGGCGCGGACGTCGTCGAGAGTGGCGGCGCGTTCGACGGGTTGATTGTCGGACATGTGGTGGATTTCGGTGGTGAGAACGGGCATAAGCGCGTAGGGATCACCTTTAGCGCGCACGAAGAGGCGACCGGTGAATCCTTCCTGGTCGCTGGGCTGATAAATCGTCGGAGTGGATTCGGGAATGATGTTTGCGTCGTCGAATTCGGGAACGACGCCGACGATGCGGCGCGGCTCAGGACTAAAGCCCGAAAATTTGAGGAGAGGATCGGTCCAACGGATTTTGCGATTGAGCGGATCCTGGCCGGGAAAGAGTTGTTTGGCGAGACTTTCGCTGATGATGAGGACGCGCTCGGAACCAGTGCGATCGTTGTCGTTGAAGTCGCGGCCTTCGAGAATCGGCATGCCTAACGTGGAGAAAAATCCAGGTGAAATGAAACGGAAGGTCGCGCGGGGATCGTCCTTTCCGTCTTCTTTGGGAGCGCCATCGACGGCGAACTGCATGTGGATATTGATGTCCTGAGTATCGCGCCAAGGTACGTACATTGCGGCGGAGACGCTTTCGACGCCGGGGAGAGAAGCGACGCGGCGACGGACGTCGCGGTAGAAGGTGGTGATTTGTTCCGGCGTGCGGCCATCGGTCATGACGGGGAGATTGATAGCGAGGACGCGCGCGGTGTCGTAGGGCGGCTGAGCCGTTTCGAGAACGAATAGGGTACGGAGGAGGGCGCCGGCTCCGGCGAGGAGCAGAAAGCAGGCGGCGATTTGCGTTACGGCGAAAAGGCGGAGGCGGCGACGGCTGCCGAGAGTGACGCGCGAGCCGCTGCTGGAAACGGCGAAGGCCTGGGAGTTGTTGCTGTTGGGCAGGCGGGGAATAAAGGCGAGAAAGACGGTGGCGACGAAAGCGAGGGCGACGCCGATCCAGAGCATGCTGGAGTCGAGCGTGAGATCAGCGGCGCGAACGGAAAAGCGG
>DATAMU010000686.1:0-1761 GCA_036266605.1 Candidatus Acidiferrum sp.
CGCCGCAAAAGTGAATCCGGAAATTCGTTCACAATTCGTCTGATCCCATCTTTCAGAATCTACACATGAAAATTCAGCAGCAAGCGAACTCTCATTCCTGACATTCGCAGATACGACAGAAGCTGTGCATCGTGAATGGGCGCCAGTTGATCAATGGCCGCGCCAATGGTTCGCCGGGTGATCAAATCGAGTTTGTCTTTTTCATTCATTTTCTCGGCGCTCTCGGCGAACTCGGCGGTGAATTACGGATATAAACGATGCAATGTCCTCGGGAACGGAATCGTTTCCCTTACATGTTCCAGCCCGCAGATCCACGCTACTGCGCGTTCGATTCCCATCCCGAAGCCGCCGTGCGGAACCCCGCCGTACTTGCGCAAATCGAGATACCACTTGAACGATTCTTCCGGAAGCCCGTGCTCGTGTATGCGCTTGAGCAGCAGGTCGTACGACCCCATACGCTGCGAGCCGCCAATGATTTCGCCGTAACCCTCGGGCGCGAGCACATCCACACAAAGCGCGAGATCGGGGTTTTCCGGATCGGGCTCCATGTAGAACGCCTTCACCTTCGCCGGATACCGATGCACCATCACCGGACGATCGAATTGCGACGAAATGTAAGTTTCGTCCGGCGACCCCAGATCTCCGCCGTACTCAAATTTGTTCTCGAGTACGCCCTTGGCGTGAGCGTCCTGGAGCATCTTCACCGCCTCGTCGTAAGTAATTCGCGGAAATGGCGCGGCGATTTTCTCCAACTTTGAAATGTCGCGGCCGATCGTGACCAGATCGTTGCGACGTTTCTCCAGGCACCGCTGCACGATGAAGCTGATCAGTCCTTCAGCGAGTTGCATCACGTCTTCTAACTCAGCGTAGGCTACCTCGGGTTCCACCATCCAGAACTCGGTAAGATGGCGGCGAGTCTTGGACTTCTCCGCCCGGAACGTCGGCCCGAATGAATACACTTTGCCCAACGCCATCGCCGTCGCTTCGATGTAAAGCTGTCCGGACTGGGTCAGGAATGCTTGCTCATCGAAATAGTCCACCGGAAACAGCGTCGTCGTTCCCTCGCACGCCGCTGGAGTCAAAATCGGCGGATCCGTGAGCGTAAAGCCGCGCTCATCGAAGAAGTCGCGCGCAGCTTTGATGATCTCCGCACGCACTCTCAAAATCGCCGCTTGCCGCGGAGTACGAATCCAGAGATGGCGATGCTCCATCAGGAAGTCGACGCCGTGCTCTTTCAGGGAAATCGGAAAGGGGTCGTTCTCCGGCACCCGCTCGATGACTTTCACGTTCTCGACGTCGAGCTCGTACCCCCCGGGTGCGCGCTTATCCGCCCGGACCTTGCCCTCGACGATGATGCTCGACTCCTGCGTGAGCCCCTTGACTGCATCGAACACTTCGGCGGGCACCGCGTTTTTGGCGATGACGCCCTGAATGACGCCACTCCCATCGCGGAATTGAGGAAACAAGAGCTTTCCGCTTTCGCGCAGGTTGTAGAGCCAGCCGCGAATGGTGACGCTCTGGCCTTCGTGCTTGCCGATTTCAGAGATCGTAGTTACAGGAGATGACATGATTTAAATTGTCGATTTTCAATTGCCGATTGCCGAATGAAAACCCAGCCTGCTGGTCAAATTGACAATTGGCAATCGACAATTGGCAATTCGCTTTTTTTATCCTTCTAGTTTTCGAAATGCCTCACTCATTGCATCTACCACGTTGACCTTTTCCTCGCCTTCGATCTCGAGCAGGATCGGCGGCGTATGC
>DATAMU010000687.1:0-2173 GCA_036266605.1 Candidatus Acidiferrum sp.
CCCCCCCCCCCCCCCCCCCCCCCCCCGACCTAGGTTCCGGAAGCGCTTCGATCCGCCCGAGCAGAAACAAGTATCCCGCGATCCCGATCGCCAAAAACACCGCCGCCACGCTAAACGCCCACGAAAACCCATGCGCAGCCACCAGATACCCTGTGACTATTGGTGCCAGAATCCCGGCGATCTGATTGCCCAAATTCAGAATCCCGCCGAGCGTCCCGACACTCTCCCTCGGTGCAATCAGCGACGGAATCGACCACCCCACCGGTGACGCCGCCGAAAGTCCTCCGATCGAAACGCTGATCCAAAACACTGCGGTAGTCGGTGACACGTTGAACGCGGCGCCAAAAATTCCAAGCCCCAGCGCCGTTCCACCGATCAACACAACTTGCCGCACGCGAACCGGATTCCATCCACGCTGAATCAGCGAATCGACGAGCAATCCACCGATCAACACATCGACGAGCCCGGCGAACAACCAAGGCACTCCCGCGTAAAGCACTGAATGCAGCGAGTCAACATGCAGCGCCGACGAAATAAAATAAGGCAGCCAAGCCAGCAGCAAGTAAAACGTGTAGTTGTACGAAGCAAACCCCAGCACCAGTCCCCAAACCTTGGGCTGCCCTAGTAAGTATCCCAGCGGCGCACCCTTGGCCGACTGAACGCGATCCTCTGGCTGCGCTCCGCCGCGCGCGATGAATTCGCGCTCCGCATCCGACAATTTCTTATCTTCGCTGGGATTTCTGTAATAGAAATAAAACAGCGCGAAGTAAAGGAGGCTCACAACGCCGGTCGCCGCGAAACTCCAGCGCCAACCGAACCGCAGCATGAAAACGCCGATCAGCGGAACGCCTATTCCGGGAGCGAACTTCGCCGCCGAATCGAACATCGCAGTAGCAAGACTGCGTTCCTGTTGCGGAAACCAGTAACCGACCGCCTTCGCGTTCGCCGGAAACGTCGGCGCCTCGCCGATGCCCAGCAAAAATCGCGCTGCGAACAATCCCTCGATGCGCGTCGCAATCGCAGCGGCAAACGAAGCAAGACTCCAAATCACAGTGCTGATGCGCCCAACCCTCTTCACACCAAATCGATCGAGCAGCAGCCCGCAGGGAAGTTGCAACGCTGCGTATGGCCAGTTGTAAAAGCTGGAGAGATACCCAAACGTGATTGCCGACATCCCAAACGCGCCCGTCAGCGCATCCTTCGACACCGACAAATTCACGCGATCAAAATAATTGACAAGCACGCCGATCCCGAGCAGCAACGCAATACCCCAGCGTCGCCGCGGCACGCCCGAGCCATCGTGAAGAGTCACCGCACCATGTTGTGGAGATGTCGCCAACGCGGCGACCAGCCTGAGCTATTCGCTCTGCCCGAGCAAGCAAAAAATCCCTTGCCGTATATCGAGTCGCAAAACACTCAGCTCCGCCACGATCATATGGGCGCGCCACGATCGTGTGGGCGCAGCAAGGTCGTGTAGGCGCAGCAAGCTCGTGTAGGGGCGCAGCACTGCTGCGCCCCAGCTTGCCCGGCCGTAAAAAATCAACCTCGCTCTGTTTTACGATTTGTGGGTCGGAGCTTTAGCTCCGACATTCGCTCGCCAAGAAAAAGGGGCTTTAGCCCCTGACCGCGGAGGCTACTGCGTAATCCGTGCCGCCCACCCGCCGCCCGGGGCCAAATGCACCTTCAATTTCGTCGATTTGTTGACCATCGATTTTTTCATTTTGTAATCGGCGCCCATACGATCGGCGTTCACGCCGTCTTCGTACGACTGCATATGAAATTCGCCGTCCGGCAAAAATGAAAAATCGATGTCCAAATCGCGCGCAGTCCAATCGGTCATCGCGCCGACATACCAATCGTTCCCGCTGCGCCGCGCCACGACAACGTAATCCGAAATCTTCCCGCTGAGCGCCTTTGTGTCGTCCCAAACCGAAGGCACCGGCTTCAGAAATTCCATCGCCTCCGGCTCACGCTCATAGTTCGACGGACTGTCCGAAAGCATCTGCAACGGCGCATCGTAAATCACGTACAGCGCAAGCTGCTGGCATCGCGTGCCCATGCTCATCGGCCGTGTCATGATCGGCCGAAACTCCATCTTCGATCCGTTCAGCATCGCGCCCGGCGTGTAGTCCATCGGCCCCAGAAACATTCGCGTGAAGGGAAGCGTCGTGCT
>DATAMU010000688.1:0-3120 GCA_036266605.1 Candidatus Acidiferrum sp.
ACTTCGTCGCATCGCGTCCCGTAATCCGATATTTAAACAGCGGCGAGATATCGATCAGCGCTGACGAATTGCGAATCGCGTTGTACTCGTGCTCGTGGTGCATCTCATAGACGCCCACAGTGTAATAGCCCGACCACTCCCGATAATTCAGGCTTTCGCACAACGCCATCGTCCGCTCATGGAACGCAGTTCCTACCGGCACGCAAATCCCTCCAGAACGCGGTTCAAAGTATAGAGACTCGCCCGCGCATCGGCAATCGACCTGGGGCACCGCGTTTGGTCTTTTGGGCGGGAAGACTTGTGCGTGATGCATCGCTCCCAGTAAACTATGCCGTCTTCCAGCCGCATCTTTTTCTCCAAGCATGTGCGGATTTATACCGGAGCTATCTAGCGAATGGCGCATCACTATGACGTAATTGTGATCGGCGGCGGCCACAACGGCTTGGTCAACGCCGCCTATCTCGCGAAGGCGGGCAAGAAGGTTCTCGCGCTGGAACGCCGTCACGTTCTCGGCGGCGCGGCGGTTACCGAAGAGATCATCCCTGGCTTTCTTTTTTCCGAGTGCTCCTACGTCGTTTCGCTGCTTCGCCCCGAAATCATTCGCGAACTCGACCTTCCGCGCCACGGCCTCGAAATTCTTCCCCTCGACGGCACATTCACACCGATGCTCAATGGTGATTACCTCTGGCGCATGAACGATCACGCGCGTACACAGCGCGAACTTCGCCGCCACTCCCGCCTTGACGCCGAAGCCTACGATGAATTCTCGAAGATGATGACGCCGATGTGTCGGTTCGTGAAGCCCATGCTGTCGATGATCCCGCCCGATCCGACGACGCTCAATCCGCGCGATCTCAAGCAGCTTCACTTCATGCTGCAACGTTTCCGCAGCCTTTCGTCTGACGAGCGCTACACGCTGATCCAGCTCATGACCATGAGCGCCGCAGATTTTCTCGATCAGTGGTTCGAAACCGATGCGCTCAAAGCGACGATGTCGGCTTCCGGCATCATCGGCACATTCCTCGGCATCCGCTCGCCGGGAACCGCCTACGTTCTTTTGCATCACTACATGGGCGAAATCGACGGCGCCTTCCGCTCGTGGGGATTCAGCCGAGGCGGCACTGGCGCCATTTCGAACGCAATCGGCGCAGCCGCTCGCGAAGCCGGCGTCGAAATTCGTATGCAAGCGCCCGTCGACCGAATCCTGGTCAAAAACGGCCGTACGACCGGCGTCGTTCTCAAGTCCGGCGAAGAAATCTCCGCCACCGTCGTTTCGTCGAGTGTCGATCCGCACCTGACATTCGAAAAGTTCATGCAGCCCAGCGATCTGCCGGCCGACTTTCTCGATGGCGTCCGCCGCTACAAATACCGCGGCTCCTCCGGCAAAGTAAATATCGCGCTCGATGGTCTTCTCGATTTCAAAGCCATGCCTGGGCCCGGCGCGCACCTTCGCGGCGCGATGTCCATCTCGCCAGGCGTCGAATACATGGAGCGCGCCTACGACGACGCAAAATACGGCAATTTCTCTCGCCGTCCCTACATCGACATGGTGATCCCGAGTCTCACCGATCCGAGCGTCGCGCCTCCAGGCAAGCATGTGCTTTCCTGCTTCGTCCAATATGCGCCCTACAAACTCGCGCATGGCACCTGGGACGATCAACGTGAAGCCTTCGGCGACACCGTCGTGGACACCATCGCCGAGCACGCCCCGAACATCAAAAAATTAATCGTCGGACGCCAGGTGCTCACGCCTCTCGATCTCGAACGCGAATTCGGCCTCACACAAGGCAACATTTTCCAAGGCGAACTTTCGCTCGAACAACTTTTCTTCCTGCGCCCCGTACCCGGATGGGCCTACTACCGCACTCCAATCGATGGCCTCTACATGTGCGGTTCCGCTACGCATCCCGGCGGCGGCATCATGGGCGCGCCCGGTCGCATCGCGAGCCAGGTCATCCTCAAAGAGTGGAAAAAGTCGGCAGGTGGATCGCGCTCCGACCGTTCGAAACCAATGACCTCGAACGGTGCCAAGTCGCATCGATATCAACCGCCGGTGCCGAGCCCAACGCCCCCTGTCGCCAAGCACGATGTGGAATCCGTCACCGACGCTCTTAATGCGGCGCCTCTCACCGCTGACGACGTCGCCAACGCGCCGTCCGACTCCACCATCGTCCCCGACAGCGAGAAAAACTGAACATGCCCATCGGACAGCGCGTAGTCATCGTCGGCGGCGGCCACAACGCACTCATCACCGCCTTCTATCTCGCCAAAGGTGGATTCAAACCCATCGTTCTCGAACGCCGCGAAATTGTCGGCGGCGGCGCGATCACCGAAGAGTTTCACCCCGGCTACCGCGCCTCCACGCTCGCGCACAGCGTCGGCCCGCTTCGCGCAGACATCGCGCGCGACATGCGCCTCGACAAACAGGATCTGCAAATCCTCAATCCCGATCCGCGCGTTTTCGCTCCGTCTCCCGACGGCCGCTCCATCCTCTTCTACAACGATCACGCCAAAACCGCCGGCGGTATCGCACGCTTCTCCGCGAAAGACGCCGCGAACTACACCAAATTCGCCGAAGCCCTCGCCGAAATTTCCGAAGTCTTTGGCCAGATCGCCTCGATCACCCCGCCCGCGATCGATTCTCCTTCGCCCGAAGATTTCTGGAATCTTTTCAAGACAGGCCGCAACGTCCGCAGCCTCGGCAAAGACGGCATCTTCAACCTTTTGCGCTGGGGCCCGATGGCCGCCGCCGATTTCGTCTCCGAATTTTTCGACACCGAACTCGTCCGCGCCACAATCGCAGCCCGCGGAGTCTTCGGCTCCGCTCTCGGCCCTTGGTCCGCCGGCAGCACCGCAGTACTCCTGCTCCGCGCCGCCGCCGATCCGCATCCCGTTGGCTCCGCATCCTTCCCGAAAGGTGGACTCGGCGCTCTCACCCGCGCACTCGCTGAGTCCGCAAGAGCCGCCGGCGCCGAAATTCGCACGCAAGCCGACGTCCAGCACATCCGCATCAAAAACAACGGCGTCACCGCCGTCGTCCTCGCCGACGGCGAAGAAATCGCCACCGAAGCCGTCGTCTCCGGCGTCGATCCCAAGCGCACGCTCTTCAATCTCGTCGAT
>DATAMU010000689.1:0-6597 GCA_036266605.1 Candidatus Acidiferrum sp.
TCGGGAACGGAAACATCCTCGCATTCCAGGAGAAATACGCACGCAAGCTAGTCGATGAAGCCCGCGATTTCGACAACGTCATCTTCGAAATTCAAAACGAGCCGTGGTCCGACCGCCCCACGCTTACTTCAGTCGTGAATCCTTATCTCCGACCACCGGGCCGCGATCAGTATCCTAATTCGGTAGATATCGCAGACGACTTGTCCGTTGCATGGCAAGACCGCGTCGCGGAATGGATCACGCAGGAAGAGGCATCGCTACCGAATCACCATCTCATCGCGCAAAACTACTCCAATTTCCTCGCCTCGATCCGGAAACTCAGCGCGGGCACCGCCATTGTCAATTTTCACTACGCCTATCCCGAAGCCGTCACCCTCAACTACGGCCTCGGCAAAGCAATCGCCTACGACGAAACCGGCTTCCTCGGCCGCGATGACGACGCCTATCGACGCCAAGCCTGGAACTTCATGCTCTCCGGCGGCAGCATCTTCGACGCGCTCGACTATTCCTTCTCGCCCGGCCACGAAGACGGCCTAGACCTCGAGCCCAACGGACCCGGCGGTGGCAGTCCGACATTCCGCCACCAACTCCACATCCTGCGCGAATTCCTCGGTCAATTTTCAATTCTGGATTTGCGACCCGACACAACCACCGTGAAACATGCCACTGGCGTCGTCGCCCACGCTATTTCGAATCCCGGCCACGAATACGCGATCTATCTCGACGGCGACGGCCCGACAGATCTAACGCTGACTCTCCCAACCGGCAACTACAGAGCCGAGTGGTTCAACACAAAGACAGGCGCGATCGATAAATCGGAGAACTTTTATCAAGCTGGCTCCAGCAAGATTTTGACGTCGCCACCGTTCGAAAACGGCATTGCCCTGCGTCTCGCCCGCACGGAAAAATAACCGCGCCCGACGAGCGTCATCTATGCCGTCGTAATCACCAACACATCCCGCTTCGTTGACCGAAACCCAGCAAACAGATCGAATATCCGCTTTAAAAAGTATTTTTGCGTCAGCAGTTTCAGCCCACGTTCCGCTTCCGCTCCCTCGACAACTCGCGCTTTCGCCTCGATCCATTCGCCCTGCAAGCCGCCGGTCCTGTTGCACGGTGCGATCCTCACGTGCGAATTGTTGCGCACGCGTTTCACTTTCCCCGTATTCGCGACCGTGTAGATGTAGATCTTCGCTTCGCGCGAGCGAAGATTCGTCGTCGGGTCGACCGCGAACCACACCGGCGTTGCTACGCCCTCGCCGCTCTTGCGAAACGTCTCCAGGCTCAAGTAGCTCTGTTTGTCCAATGGTGCAAAATAACTCCCGCCGCTCATGCCTGTTTCGATGCCTCCGCCCAGCACGTCGACACGCGCTTGTTCATGATCACGTTCACGCCGCCGCTAAGCGCGTCGAAGTGTTCTGCCTGAAGGGTCAGCGTCACACCGAACTCCGCCTGCCAAGGACTGCTCGGCGTAAAGTATAACGATCAGAAAAGTACAACCGGTATGCGGCACAACGTCGCGATAGGACTGTGTGGTGTTGTCCGAGACTCAACTAGCCGCGCTGCCATGCCGAATGCGTTCGGCCAAGGTGCGCGCTCTCTGCCGCGCTATCTCCACGTACTGGGGATTCCCCGAGATCTGGTCGAGCACAGGAAGAGCTCGTTGTGGCTCCGGCAGCATGTTCTTGTTCAGGTCTGTTTCGAACTGCAGCAGCGCATCATTAATCCCCAGGCGGTCATACTTCATCCGCCGCCCCAGCAGTTCGACCAACTCCTCTTGTCGAGCCAGACCCTCGAAAATCTGCAAAAGCTGTGTCGCAGCGGTATTCAGCGTGTAGTTGAATTTGACTTCATGCGCTTCCGATCCCTGTTCCCATCGAAACGTCTTTTCCCCGAGATTCGCAATCTTTCGGTGTACATCCAAATCCTGATTCTGAAAGTGATTCATCTGCCCAGCCAGTTCGAACATCTTTGTCCGTAGCGTCGCGCTCACCTCAAACGGTGACTTTTCCGGATCCTCGTCAAGCTGCCGGATCTCATACGTCGCCTTGTCCGAATCTTGCGACACGACAATCTCGATAAACTCCGGTGTGCTCTCTTTAAACACCCGACGAAACGTAAGCTTCGCCACCGTCGAAGCCGCCGCCGCACCAGGATGCTCCGCAGTCAAAGCACTTGAGTAAACAAGGTTAGGAGAGGGGGCGGCAGAAACCACAATCGCCGACGCGCAAAATACCGAGAGACAAATCAAATTCCGCACAATTCCAATGGCTGGTTTTAACAAGATCCCGCTCATAGCACGCTTAGATGCCAACCACACTAACCGGCGTTTCACGCCCACCCCGTCGGCTCACCCGGACATTCCGCCCCGTTCGAACCGTTCCCGCCCGCGCGCTCGCAGCCTCACCCGCCGCCGCCGGAATCCCAAATCGCACCCGCGCCTGATCCGCCTGAATGTGACATAACGCCACCGCCAGCGCATCCGCCGCATCTGCCGGCTCCGGCATCTCGCTCAGCGACAGCAGCGCCCGCACCATCAACTGTATCTGCCGCTTGTCCGCGTGCCCATATCCCGCCACCGACGCCTTCACCTCGCGCGGCGAATAGCTATGCACCTCCACGCCATTCTGCGCCGCCGCCAGCAACACCACGCCGCGCACCTCAGCCAGTCGCAGCGCCGTCCGTACATTCAGCGCGCTAAAAATCGACTCCACCGCCATCACGCTCGGCTCAAATTTTCGAATTAGTTCGCAAATCGACGAGTGAATATCGTGCAGCGCCGCGCCCGCGCATTCCTTCTGCCGTTTCGCATCGACACGAAACGCACCGTAATCCAACATCTTGCATCGGCGCCCGTCCGTCTCGACGACGCCATACCCCGTCGGCCCCGCCGACGCAGGGTCCAACCCAAGTACACGAATTGCAGTTTTTGCTTCGCCGCCAACAGCGCCAACAGATGGTAGGGAACTCATCGAGTGACAGTCTACGGCCTCCGCGAAGCCGCTGCCAGCGCTTTATCCGCGCCGCGTGTCACACACAAGTCAATTTGCGAGGCAGAGGTAGAACGTTCGAAAGAACAGAGCGAACCTAATTCGCCCCAACCGCTTCCTGAATTTCCTTCTCATCGATATCAAAATTCGCGTACACATGCTGCACGTCATCGTGCTCTTCCAACGCTTCAACCAGCCGCACCATCTGCGTCGCCTGCGCGCCCGTCAACTTCACATAATTCTGCGGCACCATCCCGATTTCCGCCGACGCCGGCGTAATCCCCGCCTTCGTCAGCGCTTCCTTCACCTTCTCCAACGATTCCGGCGGCGTCGTTACATACCACGCCGAGCCGTCGTCCTTCAGATCGTCGGCGCCCGCTTCCAGCACGATGTCCATCAATTTATCTTCCGAAGCCTGTTCCTTCGGGATCGAAACTTCACCCTTGCGGCTGAACATCCATCCCACCGCACCGGCCTCCGCCATGTTCCCGCCGTTCTTGCTCATCAAATGCCGAAACTCGCCCACAACCCGGTTCCGATTCGTCGTCACCACTTGAATCAGCATCCCCACTCCGCCCGGCCCATATCCTTCAAACGTCGCTTCCTCATACTGCTCGCCCTCGAGCTGCCCCGTGCCGCGCAAAATCGCGCGCTCGATATTTTCATTGGGCATATTCTCGTTCTTGCCCGCCAAAATCGCCGTCCGCAATCTCGGATTCGAATTCGGATCGCCGCCGCCGATGCGCGCCGCGATTGTGATTTCGCGAATCACGCGCGTAAACACGCGACCCCGCTTCGCGTCCGTGGCCGCTTTTTTGTGCTTGATTGTGGCCCACTTTGAATGCCCAGACATGGCGCGTCCTCTTTGTCAGCGACCGTGCATCCCACGCCCACGCTTGGCGTCGGCGTTCTGCGCGATCGAGTTGATGAATTTTTGGGCGTCCGGCTCGCGTTCGTCCATCGGCCGGCCCGCGCTGTTGCAGTGCGGAGACTTCGGTATACCGCTTACCCTGCGGAACTTACGCAGTTTAGCACAGCCAGCCGCATCAAGAAACGGGCTATACTCGCCCCAAGGCTCAACTTTGAATCCTCATTTTGCAACGATCGCCGCGCTTCTTTGAGGCAAGCCGCTCCATGACCGACCGCAAGCTCCGCGTCCTCACCATCTCCTCTCACCCGATTCAATACGGCGCCCCTCTTTTCCGCCTCATGGCCAAACATCCGAAACTCGATTTCCAGGTCGCCTACTGTAGCCTCCGCGGCGCCGATTCAGCAGCCTACGACCCCGAATTCGGTGCCAACGTCCAGTGGGACGTCCCCCTCCTCGACGGCTACAAATGGACCCACATCCCCAATCGCGGCGATGGCTCCGAAAGCTTCTTCGCCTGGCGCAACACCGGCCTCTGGAATTTCATCCGCCAAAATAATTTCGACGCCGTGATCTCCCACATCGGCTACACGCGCGCTACCTTCTGGATCGCCTATTTCGCCGCTCGCACCAAACGCATCCCCTTCATCTTCGGCACCGACGCCTCCAGCATTCAGCCCCGCGACGCCAGCAAGCTTAAACTCGCCGCAAAAAAATTCGTCTGGCCCGCCGTTTTCAGCCTCGCTGGCCAAATCCTCACCGCCTCTTCCGCCGGCCGCGACATGATGATCTCGCTCGGTTTCCCCGCCGATCGCGTCTCCATGACGCTCGACACCGTCGACAACGATTGGTGGCTCGCCCAAGCCAACGCCGTCGATCGCGACGAATCGCGCCGGAAACTCGGATTCGAGCCACACGAAAAAATCATCCTCTTCTGCGCCAAACTTCAGCCCTGGAAGCGCCCGCTCGATCTCCTCCAAGCCTTCGCCTCCGCCGCAATCCCAGACTCAAAATTAGTCTTCGCAGGCAACGGCGCTCAAAGACCCGAACTCGAAAACACCGCCGCCGCCCTCAGCATCCCGAACAAAGTCCAATTCCTCGGCTTCGTCAATCAATCGCAACTCCCCGCGCTCTACAAATCCGCCGACTTCATGGTCATCCCTTCCTCCTATGAACCTTTCGGCCTCGTCGTAAACGAGTCCATGCTCTGCGGCTGCCCTGTCATCGCCAGTGATCGCGTCGGCGCCGTCCGCGACCTCATCGCTCACGGCGAAACCGGTTACGTTTATCCCTGCGGCGACACAACCGTTCTCGCAAAAACAATGCGCGACGCGCTGCAAGACCCCAACTCCCTCGCATCCATCCAAACAAACGCCCTCGCCAAAATTCGCACCTGGTCGCCGCAAGCCAGCGCCGAAGCTCTAGTCGTCGCGGTCGAAGCCGCAATCTCCCGTCGCCGCTCAAACTCCGAAGTCGTCGCCGTCTCCTCGGAAAAGTACACGTGAAGCTCCTGATTTATTCCCACTTCTTCGCTCCCAGCGTAGGCGGCGTCGAAACGATCGTCGCGCTCCTCGCTCGCAAGCTCTCCGAAATGCATCTCGCGCAGCCTCGCGGCGACAAATGGGATGTCGTCGTTGCGACAAAAACTCCCGCGGATGGATTCGATGACCACGCCTTCCCATTCCGCGTCGTCCGCGCTCCTTCTTCGCTTCAACTCTGGCGCCTGATTCGGTGGGCAGACGTCACGCACGTTGCCGGTCCATCGCTGCTGCCCATGTTTCTCGCCAAACTCGCGGGCAAACCATACGTCGTCGAACATCACGGATACCAGGCCATCTGCCCAAACGGCGTCCTCATCCATCAGCCCGGTCGCGCCATCTGCCCCGGCCATTTTCAGGCTGGTCACTACGGAGCCTGCCTTCGCTGTCAGCAACAAGAGATGTCCCTGCCAAGCGCTCTCTCAAAATTGTTTCTGATGTTTCCGCGACATTCGCTGAGCTGCAAGGCCGATTCGAACATCGCCATCACACACCACAGCCTCGCGCGCCATCGCTTGCCTCGCGCGCAAGTCATCTACTACGGCATCGAACCTCTTCGTACGGGCGCAGCACCGCCCTGCCCTGTGCCTCGAAGGGTGCGCCCCATGTCCGCAAGCAGTCAGCCTCAGGAATTCCCCGCGAAGCAAAACGAAATTCAAAGCAGCGACAGTCCCCGAGAGCCCCACGACACGGACAACGAACCGCCCAACTTCGCCTACGTAGGCCGCTTCGTCCCCGAAAAAGGCCTCGACGTGCTCCTCGGCGCCGCCAGACGCTTGAAATCCGACGGCTGCCGCTTCCAAGTTCTCTTAATCGGTGACGGTCCCGAGCGCGCCAACCTCGAAGCCGCCATAGCGAGCAACGATCTCCAGGACGTCGCCCGCATAACCGGATTCCTACACGGCCCCGCGCTCGCAGAACAAATGAACAGCGTCGACGCCGTCGTCATGCCGTCCACCTGGGAAGAAACCGCCGGCCTCTCCGCCATCGAACAAATGATGCGCGGCCGCCTCGTCATCGCCTCCGACATCGGCGGCCTCGGAGAAATCGTTGCTGACACCGGTCTGAAATTTCCCGCGGGCGACGCCGCAGCTCTCGCCGCTCAAATGAAAAAAGTAATACACCGCATTGCAGAGGTTCCCGCGTTGGGAGAAGCCGCCCAAGCCCGCGCTCGTGCACTCTTCCAAGCAGACCGCATGAC
>DATAMU010000690.1:0-5231 GCA_036266605.1 Candidatus Acidiferrum sp.
GATCATCGAAGAAGTGAAATGGCGCGGCACACCGGTCTTCTCCCACGCAGGCATCGTCTGCACCGGAGAAACCTACAAGAGTGTCGTCAAACTCACCTTCGCCAAAGGCGCCGCACTGAAGGATCCATCGAAGCTCTTCAACTCCAGCCTCGAAGGAAACATCCGCCGCGCCATCGACATCCGCGAAAACGAAAAACTCAACGAGCCCGCCCTGAAAAGATTGATCCGCGACGCTGTCGCTCTGAACCTCGCCGTAAAACCTGCCGGCAAGTCAAAACCAAAATCCAAACCCAAGCGGTCCACCATCAAACGCTAAACGGCTGTCGGACGTCTTTCTCTTGCCGGTCCTCGTGACGCAACTCAAACGTAACACTTCTTCAGATATCCCGGGATATAATCGGCGCACTTTCTATGCTTTCCTCCGGGACAAAACTAGGTCCCTACGAGATTCGTAGGTTGCTCGGTGCCGGCGGTATGGGCGAGGTTTACTGCGCTCTCGATCCGCGCTTGGGCAGGGAAGTCGCCATCAAAGTTCTTGGCGCCGATTTCGTCGCCAGCCAACACGCCGTCGAGCGCTTCCAACGCGAAGCCAAAGCAATCTCAACGCTGAATCATCCCAACGTGTGCATGCTCTTCGATATCGGTCGCGAAGAGCATACCCATTACATCGTCATGGAGCTTCTCGACGGCCAAACCCTGAAATCGGCCATCGAATCGCAGCCGCTCCCGTTTTCATTCGTCCTCTCGTGGGGAATCCAACTCTGCGCCGCACTCGACTCTTCCCACCGCACCGGAATCGTTCATCGCGACATCAAGCCCGCTAACATCTTCATCACACGCAACGGCGACGCCAAACTGCTCGACTTTGGCTTGGCCAAATTCGTAACGCCACCCACTGCCGACACCGCCGACGAAATCACCGCAACCGCTCACGAACTCACGACGCGCGGCATTCCCATCGGCACCGTAGCGTACATGTCGCCGGAACAGGCGCGCGGCCTGGCGGTCTCATCACAAAGCGACCTGTTTTCGCTAGGCGCGGTTCTTTACGAAATGGCCACCTCTTGCCGCGCTTTTCCCGGAAACTCTGCCGCGGAAGTCTTCGCCGCGCTCTTGAGCGGTGCTCCGATCGTTCCCAGCCGAGTCAATCCGGCCGTCCCAAGCGCGTTCGACTCCGTCGTCGCGCGCCTGTTGGAAAAATCCCCCGAAGCCCGTTACCCAACTGCGCGCGACGTTTCTACGGCGCTTCAAAATTTATCGGCTTCGCGCCCGACCTCGATCCCTCCATCGATCTCACTCGAAAACCCCTCGAAACCTGCCCCACGTCGCATTCAATCCCTCGCGGTCCTTCCGCTTGCGGATCTCTCGCCCGTTCCCGATAACGACTATTTCGCCGACGGCCTCACGGAAGCGTTGATCACGGCTGTCGCTCGGCTGGGAGGAATTCGCGTCATATCGCGCACCTCTTCGCTTTGCTACAAAAACACTCGCAAGAGCATCCCCGTTATCGCGCAGGAATTGAACGTCGATGCAGTTGTCGAAGGCTCCGTCCTTCGCACCAGCGATCACCTCCGCCTGACCTGCCGGCTCATGGATCCGCGAACCGAAGAATCGTTGTGGAGCGAAACTTTCGATCGCGGCATGCGCGACATATTGGCGCTACAGGACGACATCACCAACGCCATCGCAACCGGCGTGCGCGCTCGGATTCAGAGTTCTCCCCAGATCAGCTCCACAAATATTGCCAGCATCACGCCCGAAGCCTACGACGCCTACCTGCGCGGCCGTTTCTTTTGGAATAAGCGCAACGAAGCCAATTTGAAAAAGGCCATCGAATGCTTCGAACTTGCGATTCGCCTCGCACCCGGTTATGCGCCGGCGTACGCGGGTATCGCCGACTCCTACTTTTATCTGGGCTATTCCTTCGGCCGCATGGATCCCAACGACGCCATGCCCCGCGCCAAGGCGGCTGCCTTTCGCGCTCTCGAACTTGACCCCGAATCTGCCGAAGCCCATACATCGCTCGGACTCATTCAGATCGCTTACGATTGGGATTGGAGCGCCGCAGAGAAGAATCTCCGCCGCGCGCTCAGCCTGAATTCGAGTTTCGCTCTGGCACACCACTTCTACGCGGTGTTGTGTTCGGGTTTGCAGCGGAGCGACGAGGCCATCGCTCAGATTCACGCCGCGCTTCAGTCCGATCCTCTCTCGCTCCCCATTAACAATTTCGTCGGCATCGTCTATTTCAGCTCGCGACAGTACGACGAATGTATCGCCGCCTGCCGTCAAACTCTGGAACTCGAACCACGCTTTGGCCTCACCCACGCCGTTCTTGGCTCGGCGCTTGAGGCGAAAGGCCAAATCGAAGAAGCGGCCGACGAATATCTGACGTCATTGCGAGTCGGCAACCACACGCCGCAGGAATGTGAGGCCATCGCCGCCGCGTGGCGTAGCGGCGGCATCCACGCTCTCCACGAAGAAGACCTCGGCCAAAGTATTCGCCGCTGGGACGGCTGGCACGCTCACTCTTTCGACATCGCGTCTCTCGCCGCTGGCCTCGGCCATGTCTCCGAGGCTCAGGACTGGCTCGATCGCGCCTACCAAGCCCACTCCGGCCGCCTCATCTGGCTCAATGCCGGCACTCCGAATGCCCGCATCCCCCAATACTTCGACAACATGCGCGGCACTCCAAAATTTCAGGAGCTCCTGCGCCACCTCAATCTTCCGCTCTAGCCTGGTCGATAGGGTGCTCTGCCGAGCATCGTCGATTTTGTTCCAATACTCATCCTGCCGTACGATATTTCGCGTTCGCAGCCTCGATCATCCCAATAGAACTCGGAGCCAGCCATGCCCGCACCCAGCGCCAACGAACCCGCTCCCGCGCCTCAACCTGTCCTCGCTCCGCTCACCAGCTCCGCCATCTTCCTCGTCGCCTCCATCAAGTCCGACGACGCCAGCATCGCCACGGTCCGCGATCTCGTCGCCGATCTTCCCGGCATCTACCGCGCTGTCGATTTCCGCCGCATCGAAGGCGGCCTCTCCTGCGTCGTCAGCTTCGGTTCCAACGCCTGGGACAAACTCTTCCCCGACGCTCCTCGCCCCGCCGAACTCCACCCCTTCAAAGAACTCCGCGCCGGCAATCGCAACGCACCGTCCACTCCCGCCGACCTCCTCTTCCACCTCCGCGCCAAGCGCATGGACCTCTGCTTCGAACTCGTCTCCCAAATCATGGCGCGCATCGGCTCTGCCGTCAGCGCCGTAGACGAAACCCATGGCTTCCGCTATTTCGACGATCGCGATCTCCTCGGTTTCGTGGACGGCACCGAAAATCCGCGCGGCGTCGCCGCACTCAACGCCGCTCTCATCACTGAGGCTGACGACCCAAACCACGCCGCCGGCAGCTACGTCATCATCCAAAAATATCTTCACGACATGTCCAAGTGGAACGCGCTCACCACCGAGCAGCAGGAGCACATCATCGGCCGCCAAAAACTTTCCGACATCGAGCTCAGCGACGCCGTTAAGCCCACCAATGCGCACAGCGCCCTCACCGTCATCGACGACAACGGCAAAGAGCTGAAAATCCTGCGCGACAACATGCCGTTCGGCAAACCCGGCCAAGGCGAGTTCGGCACCTATTTCATTGGCTACAGCCGAACTCCGCGGACCACCGAGCAGATGCTCGAAAACATGTTCATCGGCCGTCCACCCGGCAACTACGACCGCCTCCTCGACTTCAGCCGCGCAGTCACCGGCAGCCTCCTCTTCGCACCTTCCGCCACTTTCCTCGAATCCCTCGGCGACTGAATCATCATCGACTTATCCCATCGCCTTGTGGGTCGCGGTTTCAACCGCGACAAAAAGCCTAGCCGATCAAGGGGCTTCAGCCCCTGAAGTGCTCGCACCCAGCTATACTCTTTTCGAATCGCGCCCATGCCCGCTTCACCAATCCATCTCGGCTCCTCCTCCTTCACCGCCGACGGCTGGCAAGGCACCTTCTATCCCAAATCTCTAAAATCGCAAGACCGCCTCTCCTTCTACGCCACCCGCTTCGATACCGTCGAAATCGACTCCACCTTTTACGGCACTCCCAGCCCCAAGACCGTCCAAAATTGGTACGACCAAACTCCTCCCAACTTTATTTTTTCCCTCAAAATCCCCAACATCATCACCCACGACAAACTTCTCGAAGACACCTCCGCCGACGTCGCCGAATTTCTCGACACCGCCGGCATCCTCAAAGAAAAACTCGGACCGCTCGTCTTCCAATTCCCGTTCTTCGACCGCTCCAAGTTCGAATCGCAGCGCGACTTCCTGCAAGTCCTCGAACCCTTCCTCGCCTCGTTACCGCCCGAAAAAAAGTTCGCCGTCGAAATCCGCAACAAGCAATGGCTCGACGCCACTTTTGCCAACGTTCTCCGCCGCCACAAAATCGCACTCGTCCTGCAAGACCTCTCGAGCATGCCCGTCGCCCACGAACTCGAGCGCCACTTCGATCCCATTACCGCCGACTGGACCTACATCCGCTGGCTCGGCGACCGCAAATGGATCGAAGGCATCACCGTCAAATTCGACAAGCCTGTCACCGATCGCACTCCCCAACTCATGCGCTGGATCGACTTCTGTTTCAAAATCCGCCACCGCGGCACCACCATCTACGCCTACGCCAACAACCACTACACCGGCTTTAGCCCCCACACCATCGACCAATTCCGCCAACTCTGGAAACAAAAAGGCCATCCGCCGCTCCCCGAGCCGCTCGCTCCATCGTCTCCAACCAACGACTCGAAGTCCCCGAGCGACACAGAACCCGCCACACAAACAAATCTCTTCGATCTCTGACCACAGCCGAACTCGAAACACTGCCACCGAGTACACCCCTTCCCAGTACACCCACACTCAGGTGTCGCACAGCCCTCACTGGACAACTCTCGGTATTTTCCGCAGGACCCACCTAGGCGACCATCGCCCCACAAGGAGAACGAATGTCCGCCCTAACCTACATCTTCTTATCCGCTCTCCCGCTGCTCATCGCAGCGGCCGCCTACTTGTGGTACATCACGCCAGACCCCAAAGACGTCGCCGAAGAAGTCTTGGGCCCACGCAAACGCAGAATCTCCGCCGCGACCTTCCGCGCCACTAAGCCTCAGCCCAACATGATCCACATCAACTGCCTCAGCTAGTTCTTCCCGCCCGCCGCCGCCAAATGCTCCTGTAAATATCGCGCCAGC
>DATAMU010000691.1:0-3850 GCA_036266605.1 Candidatus Acidiferrum sp.
CTAGGAAGGAATTGTAGAAGAGAACTGTCCAGCCGTAGTCGCCGGAGTAGTGGCCGATGATGAAGTAGCTGGCGAGCGCTAAAACCGAGAGTGAAGCGAACTGGAGGAAATCAAGCTTGCCGCGCAGGAGCAAGACGAACATGACGATTCCGGCAAGGACGATGGAGTCGGTACGAATCCAGACATCGAGCACGAGAAGCGCTGAGCCCCAGAAATATATGTCACGGGCGAGGATGAGGTAGAGACCCGCTGCGGCGACGAACATCGCAAGAGCGTCTGGCGTGGCCCAGCGCGAGAGCTCGAGGACGTTGGGCGAGAGCATGACGAGGGTAGAGGCGCCGAAGAGTGCGACGCCTTCGAGGTAGTTTGCGAGCCAAAACCACAGCAGCATCGCGAGCGCGAAGTTGCTGGCGGCCGAAATGACGACGGCGGATTTTGGATAGGGAAGACCGATGCGATGCAGCGACTTGATCAGGAGAACGTAGGCGGGCTTGATCGAGTAGAGCGGGAGTTGCTCGGAAAAGTGGTAAGGATTCGCGGCGACGTCGGCGCGGTAGGGATTTTCGAGCTGGATGCCTTTGTTGGAGCGAATCGGCTGAATCGCGGTGAAAGTTTCGCGATAAATGATCTGCGGATCGGCGGTGCTGATCGAGCTGCCGATATAGCCGACTAAATCCCAACTATAGGTTGGTTGCTTGAGCGCGAAAGCGGACAGTCCGGCGAAAAGCGCCATGTAAAAGACGAACCAGATTGTGAGAGGGCTTTTCTTCACGGAAATGGGAGAAGGAGTTTGTTCCTGTTCGCTGGATCTATACGAGCCTGTTGGATCCGTGTTCAACTGCGCGCTACCCAGTGTTACTTCGCGTCGGCCGGTACTTCAAAAACGTAGAGCGAATGATCGAGTATCTTGGCTGGGTATTGCAGCAGCCAGTGGTAACCGTTCGGGTCGTCCAGAAGTTGGCCGGAGAGATTGGTGGCGCTGACAACGACGGTGCCGGTGACTTTTTCGTTGGGATGGAGTTGAGTGTAGCGGATGCCGTAAAGCTTGGGATCGATGGTGCCGAAATAGTCGAGGTGGATCGCGTCGTTGGGATGTTGTACCTGATAGTCGCGCAAGGCGAGAAGGCCCTGGCCCCAATCGAGGTTGCTGTCGCTGAGGAGTTTCCAGCTTGTTGCGGGATTCACGAATGGCGTGAAATAGGAGAGATAGCCGGGGGCATAGCGCAGAACGTCTGCCGCGTTGATGACGAGTAGCGCGAGGAATAGAACGAAGAGGGCGCGTTTTCGCTGCGCATATTTCCAGAGGGATGCGATGAAGAGCAACGCGAACGGATAAACGAGCAGAATGTGGCGCTCGCCGAGATCGACCTTGGAGAAGATCGCGAGACCAAAATAGACTACGGGGAAGATCGCGAAGATCAGCAGGTCCGTCGGAAATTTGATTCGACCCGCGATGCCGAGTGCGATTGCCGTGAGGAAAAGAGCGAGCACGACTGGCGGCCACTTTAGTGCGACGACGGTTGGGAAATACATTTTCCAACCTTTGTCGTGCGAGATCTGGCCGAGGAAATAAGTCGGATGACCAAGATTGAGGTGATTCGCGACGCGACCCATGCCTTCGATATATTCACCGGCAGGAATGTAAGCGGTCAGGTTGATGTGTTTGTGCGTGTCACCCGTCGTGGCTTTCGTGCGATTGGGCGATGTGACGGTGACGAAGCCGTTCTTGACATCGACTTTTGTTACGTGGAAAAAGAACGAGCCCCAGACGAAAAAGAGCGAGATCGCGGTCATCGCGAGCGCCTGCCGCCAGTTCCAGTCTTTCGGATTCCACGCGACTGAGGTGGGCTTGAGGACCAGCACGAGGCCGAGGGCGAGCACAAACATCGCGGGCAGGCTGAACTTTGTGTCGATCATCGCACCGAGAAGTACGCCGAGGCCAACGGCGCGTCTCCAGGACTGTGTGCGGCGCCAGTAGACGAGTTGCATGGCGACAGCGAAGGTGATGAGAGCGGTTGCGCCGTCATTGCAACTGATCGAGAAGTTGCCGATCAGCGCGGGTGAGAATGCGTAGAGCGCGAGTGCAAAGTTGGCAGCGCCCTCCGAGAACATTTTGCGCGCGGCGAGCCAGACCAGAATTCCGAGCAGAACTCCGAGTGCGACGATGACAATGCGGCCGGACCAGGCGACGACTTCTGGGCTTGGCGAGATACCGTCGGCGTAGCGGACATCGTATCCAATGCTGATCTCGCCGTGGGTCGCGAGTACGGGAAGGGTCGAGAGAAGGAAGACGAGCGGTGGATGATCGTTCCATCGCTCGAAGCGATGAAAGCGCCATGCTTCGGTGCCGGCGACAATGTGGAGCGCTTCGTCGTTGGTCAGCGATTGCGTGCGCATGAACCAGGCGCACTGAGCGACAAAGAGCAATAGCAGCGCGAAGGGGATGAGTTTGCTCAGCACCGACTTTGGCGGCTGCGAAGAGTTTTCGGCTTCCTGGACAGGCGAATTGTTCACGTCAGCGCGAGATGGTGCCGATTCTAATGTGGGCATAGGGGTTGGCGCGGCACAACATCGTTGTTCGCCGAGGTGCGGCCGAGCCTTATTTATGAATTTGCGGATGAACGAAGATCGATCGGTGAAACGGGAATGCTACTGCTTTGAAGCGCAGCGGAAATTTTCGCAAGGGCGGGATTCTGTATAATCCTTGCGCGATGCCACCGAGTTTTCAGCCTCTCAGCTCGCTCGATCCCGAGCTTCTCGTCGAATATTTGGGACGCGAAGATTTTCCCGCTGACATCGTGCGATGGAAATATTTTAATGAACGATTCAATCGAGGTCGCGAGCGCGGCTACGCCTGGGTGAAAGACGGGAAAATCGGAGGATTCCTCGGGCTCGTGCCATTTCAGGTTGTATTAAATGGCCGCGTTGCGGATGCGGCTTGGACGTGCGACTGGTCGGTGCAGGATCAGAGCGCGAAGGGCGTCGGGATTCTGTTGATGCGCCAGGCGCAGAACCGATATGAGTTTCTGACGCAGCTTGGCGGCAACGATGCGACGCAACGGATCGTGTCGCGACTCTCTGCGATGACCGAGAACGACGCCGGTCTGGTGTATCACCTGCCGCTGCGCATTGGAGCCGGGCTGCGCGTTGTGCGGCGCAAAAAGCCGAAGCTACCAGTGGACTCGATCGAGCTTGTAAACCGGATTCCAGTGCGGTGGCCGGGGCGCGTGCGCTCCGACGCAATTCGCTTCGAATCTGGAGTTTCGGAGAAGCTCGCGGCGTTTCTCGAGCCCGAACGTCGCAGCGATTTCTATGCTCGGTACGACTTCGAATATCTCCGTTGGCAGATCACCGACTCGCCGCACCTAAGGGCTGAGACTTGCCTCCACGCTGGAGGCGCAGAATCGCATGCCGCAGCGCTCATCTGGCGAGAGCGGAAAACCGACTTCTGGCGACTGGCGATGTGGTGGCGAACGGGTGCCGAGAAGGAAATGGATTTAGTGTTGTCGAGCACAATCCGGCGCGTATTCGAGAGTGGCGGATATATTTTGTCGTTCGTTGTGTCCCGGCTCGATCAGGCGGCGATCGATTTGATTAAGAGCAAGGGATTTGTTGCCGCGCCACGTCACAGGCCTCTGCACATTATCGTGAGCAAGAAAGACGGCGCGTCGATTCCCGAGATGTGGCCGTTGAGCTATCTCGATACGGACTACGCTTACCGTTTTTAAACCTACAGTTGTGAATTGTGTGAAGCCAGAAAAATACGGCTGCGCCGAAATTTCTCGATTCCGGTGCAGCCGTGATGTGAGCTTAATTGTTGCCGGCGCCTGCGCCCTTGCTGAGGTGAAGC
>DATAMU010000692.1:0-12842 GCA_036266605.1 Candidatus Acidiferrum sp.
AGCGGCGAATTCGCGATGCGAAAAATCTCGGTGTCGCTTTTCGCCTTAATGTCGTAGTGAACGCGATTCGAATTGTCAGCCTTCGCGATCGTCACCGACATTTTCTGGTCCGCATGGTCCGAAGATCGCACCAGCAGGCCCGTCTGTGTTGAAACAAACAGCAGCGTCTTATTCTCTCCCGACGCCGTACCGCTGGTCAGCAATTGGTGCAGCTTATAGTCCTCAGGAGTCGCATCCTTCGTCGAAGAACGCTGCTTCAAAGTAGCGTTCGTCTCAATCACCGCGCACGTTTCAGGAACTTGCTGTGGATGCGCCGCAGCAACATCACCCTCGATCGTGAGCTCCGAGACGTGGCACGGTTCGTCGCGCAAATATGTGGACTCACGCATCCACGTCAGCTTCGCAATCGGCGCTGGAGAACTCTCAACCTCTTCCGTTTTCCATTTCTGCCCAATCCGAACTCCGCCCTCCGGCAACGTGGCCGAAGCCGCAAATCGCGCCGCCCACTCCTTCCATGATTGCTGCTGCTCCGGAAAAAGCACGTCAAGCCCTTTGATCTGATCGATTCGACCGTCAGCCTCGATCGCAAATTCGACCGAAGCGCCTTTCGGATCTTGTCTCTGGGTTTGGTCCGATGGTGTCGGCAAGTCCCTGGGCACAGTCAGGTGCGTCGCCGAGTTCAACACCTGAAAGTATGTTCGCGCGCGAATGGTGGACCGTGGCCCTTGCCTCTCCACTCCGATAATTTCGAGTCGAAGCAGCGCCCGAACATTCGTCTCTGTACCCGACGGTGCTTGGGGAGTCGATCTCGCCACCGTGCTTTTCGTTGCTGCACTTTTATCCGCGTGATACTGGATCTGATACGTCAAGACCTGTCCGGTTACCAGCTTTGGGAAGAGGACGACACGATCGTTCGCTCGAGGCACGGCGCTCAGTGGCGCCACGAAGGCTGCCCCCAAAATCAAAACGCCGAGCAACAAGGTAGCTACAGAGAGCCATGTTGATCCACTAAGATTGCGTCGAAATAGCATGCTGCCAGGATTAGTTGGGACCAGAGGACGAAGTGGTTGCCTGATCCGATTTCGCGCCAGCGGGCTTCGAACGCCCGTCCTCATGCTTCAAATACCGATCGAAAAAGTCTGCTTCGGCTTCATAAGCTCCCAGCCAGTCCCGATGCAGTAACAAATCGTGAATCTCATCGGGAAAAATAAGCTGCTCGATCGTGACTCCGCCTTTGGCACGCAGCCGCGCAATCAAATCCACCGTCTGCGTGAAGTAAACGTTGCGATCGTCGTCGCCGTGAATGAACAGCACCGGCGATTTCCACGTATCGACTGCGCTGACCGGTGAAGACTCATGCGCCAGCTTCGTCAAATCCGGCGAAATGTTCTTCCCATCCCAGTTGTCCGTCGGCCAATCATGCACGCCGTGAAAGTCCACGCCTGCGGCGAAAATGTCGGAGTTGTGAGCCAGCCCCATCGCCGTCAAAAATCCACCGTAGCTCCCGCCCCACAATCCAACGCGCGTTGCATCTACATCCGATCGGGCCTGCAAAAACTTACCAGCTGCCACCACGTCGCGATATTCCGTCGCGCCGCGCCCCGCGCGCCCCGGCGCCTCGCGAAACGCGCGACCATACCCAATGCCGCTCCGATAGTTCACGCTTAAAACCACGTAGCCATGATTCGCCAAATACTGGTTCATCGCATAGGCGTTCGAGTAGTAGTACATGTAATGCCATCCCAGGAGCATTTGCCGCATCGACCCACCGTGCATAAAGACAAGCGCCGGATGCTTCTCCGCCGGTTTGCCGTCCCGAGGCACAAAGAGCTGCCCGTGCAACTCAACGCCATCTGCCGCCTTGAAAATGACTTGCTGCGGCGTGACGAGATCATTCACGGGGAAATCTTGCGATGACGGCGAGATGGCGCCTGTCAACGTATCCGGGTTCAAGGTCGTGCGAAAAACCCGGACTGGATGCGTCGCGTCGGACGCCAGGTAAATGAAGTCTTTGTCATTCGCCACAATTACCGGACTCCATTGAATCTGGCCTCGGCTCGGACCAGTTATTTGTCCCGAATTTCCGCCATCCACAGCGACCGTCCCAAGTTGGCGACGATCGATGTCTTCGCAATTCGAAGTGAACACTACGCGCTTACGATTCGGTGAAAACGACCAGCCTTCCGCCTCGCATTCGCCGAGCGTAAGTAACTGCGGCTTGCCGCCACTCGCCGGCAACGAATACAAATGCTGCCAACCATCCTGTTCGCTTGCGATCACGAGATGATCGTCGGCCGCCCAATTCAGGACGCCTCCGCCCGTGTCATCGGCCATGTACGGGAATGAGCCGTTCGACTCCGTCGAACTGTGCCAAATTTCGTGTGCCGCAAGCGCGGGAGCATCCTTCGTCGCGTCCGCAACCCAGATCGCCCACGGATGCGGTCGATCCGGTTCGATGAAGTAGCCCGTCGGCGTGTCGCGCGGTTCCGCGGGACGCCGCACAAACGCGATACGCTTGCCATCCAGCGACCAAGTCGGATTCGAATCGCTGTCAACGCTGGGCGACAAATAGCTGATCGTTTTCGCCGCAACGTTGTAGATCGCAATAAGGCTGTGATCTCCGCGCGACGAAACAAAGGCGAGCCGCGATCCGTCGGGCGACCATGCTTCCGAGTGATTTTGCCCTCGAACGACGAGCTGCGTCGGCTTCCCCGCCCCGCCATTCAGTGACGAGAGATAAATTTCCCCATCGCGAATGTATGCGACCATCCCTTGCGACGAAATCTTCGGCGAATGGCCATCATCGATCTTGCGCGGTTCTCCGCCGCTGAACGCGATCGACCAAACTGCTTGCGTCACACCCGCCGGATTGCTCGTCGGATTCGGCGACTGCCCCGCCGAATTTTTCTCCCCACCGCGCGTGTAAACAACGGTGTTGCCGTCTTCCGTAAAGCTGACCTGTGTCAGTTCCTGCCCATCATCTTCCAAATACGAAGTCAGCCTCCGCGCTTGGAACACCGGCGCTTCCGCGACCCAAATGTTTCGCTTCCCTTTGTCATCCAGTATCCACGCGACACGATTCGCCTTCTTTGCCGCGACGAGATCGGCCGCGAACGGCGCGGAAAGCACCTGCTCAAGCGTGAACGGTTTTGCGAGCTGCGACTGAGCTTGGGTCTGCGCGTTCGAAGGAATCGCGGCGCCCAGCTGACCGACGACACAAACAGCTAACGCGACGCGCGCAATCACAGGCGGGTATATCCGACGTTTTGCCATTCGAATTCTAAACCTCGATTCAATCCGCAGGCTGATGCGCCGCCGTATTCTCCACGGACACGCGGGGGATGTCGAGCGGCCCGGAGATTTTTAAGATGTGCCCAGGCTCAACGGTTCGAATCTCGCGCTGCCCGTCGCTGGTCGTTTGAATCGTCAGATCGGCGTCGCGCCCAAAGGAAACCGTGCCCTTCACGAGCGTTGCATCGTGCCCCGATTCCAGACGCAACCCCGCCAAGGCGATACCGCGATCCCGCAACGTAAAGGTTCCTTCGCCGGCCGCCCAGCGCGATTCGCCCGTGCGCGGCTCGCCTTCGGCAACACTTGCATTCACGTCCCAGCCGCGAAATTCAATGTTGCGCATGCGCACGTCGCCGCGACCCGCCAGTCGCGCGAGCAATTCATCTCGACCAACGCCTTGCGTCGTGAAATGCACCGTCCCACTCGCTGTCCCCGCGAACCGCTCCGTCGTACGCGGCGCCGTCGGCAACTGCGCCAGATTCACCTGATCGAGATCAGCCGTAACCTCATACGAGGGCCTCGGCAAAAACTTCGCTATCACTCGTGCGCGAACCTTGCCGCCAGCCCACTGCGCGTCCGCTTCGCGCAGATCGAGATGTAAGTCATCCAGCGACCCATCCGCGCGCACCTGCTGAAATCTCAATTTCTCCAGCGTAAACTCATCAACGCGCAGCTCACCCTCGGCATTGATCCGCCGCACCAGCTCACTCGCATGTTCGTTCGCCGTCTGTGGCGCTGGCGCACCGCCGAGCAACGAGGGCAACAGCCGCTGTAGCCATCCGGGACGCGCCCGCGGCCCAATCCAGCGATCCAACTCCGTAGCATCCAGACGATCCGCGTGAAGCTGAAATCGCCATTTCGCGCTGCCATCAAAATCCGTAACGGGTTCCTCGGAAATCGATCCCGTCCAATTCGCGCCAAATCCATCGACGTTTGAAATCCCAGCCGTGCGTAGGCCGTCCTTCCAGCTCAAACTCGTCTTCGTGAGATTCAGCGGCTGATTCAGCCCAGCCGCTTGCAATTCCGCATTCGAAACATCGACTCGCCCGTTCCAATGTCGCGGCGTCGCACCGTTCCAATCCCAATGCAGCGAAGCAGTCGCCGCCCCAGTCATTTCCCAACCGTGATTCAGCGTTCGACCGAACGCCTGCGCCACGCGCAGCGCGTCCTCGACGCGCTCGAGATGCCCATCGACGCTGATGCGCCCCGCGTGAATACCAAAATCATGCGTGAATCCGACATTCACCGCACCGCGCGCTTCGCTCACCGCGCGCTTCTTGCCGGCCGCTCCACCAGGCGTCGCAGTATCCTCGCGAATATTGCTCACCGCGTACCCAATTCGAAACGGTTCGATCGTCAGCATCTCCCGATTTCGTCCACCCGCAATCGCCCCAATTCGAATCGGCGCAGAGATTCCCGGAATCTTCGCTTCCCCACCGTTGCTCGAAAACGCGGCGTCCTTTACCTGCACCGGCCATCCGCTCAACGTCATCACACCCGTGAAATATTGTTTCACCGTCACCGTGTCGGCGACGTCCGGCTGAAACGCGCGATACCAATTCAACAGATCCGCAGCCTGTACTCCAGCGGAATCGAGACGAATCTCCCACGATGGATTCGCGCTGATTGCCGCCGACGCGGTTCCGCGCAAATTCGACTTCGCTGTCTCGACCACGATGCGGTGTGCAATTGCCTGTCCGGTCGCAACATTGAGCAACCCATCCAGATTCACATTCATCGCCGGATTGTCCGACCGCTCCGTCAGGTCCCACCGGTGAATCGCCGTCGCCCGCGCCTGCATCTCAAAAGACCAATCCCCATAAGGCGCCGACGCAGACGCGACCGGACCGGTCCCGCTCTTCGCCGTCACATCCAGCGCAACGTCGCCCCGAATTCCGTAGTCGCGCCCACGAAACAACCTCAAGAAATCGGCCAGCGACGCATCCGACCAATGCAGATGAAACTCCGCGGGCTGTAACCGCGCAGAAGTCCCGGCTACATCTCCGCGAACGGAAATAATCCCAGCCGTTTGCAGCGCCGCGCCACTCCGCCACGGTGCTGCCTCAATCTGCATCTGCCACCGCCCCGGCGCCACCTGCTCCACGACGCCCGCGACGCTGGTCAGCGCAAACGGCAACTTCTCATCAATGATTTTGAAATTGACGCGCCCGTCGTCAATGTCGATTCGCGTCAAATGATTCGCAGGCGTCCCGAGCGCTCGCGCCACGTTGTAAACCGCCGGCAACCCGCCGGGCACATTGATCTTCGCCGGCGGCAACCACCGCTCCAGATTCCACCGGCCCTCGCCATTTCGAACCAGATTCAGGCTCGGCCGGCTCAGCGACAATGTCCCGAATTCGAATCGCCCTCGCAAGAAGCCCGTCCATCGCAAACTCGCCGATAGACGCTCCGCCCGCAAAAAATACTCATTCCCGAACGCCGGGTCTTCCCCGACGCTGACCTGCTCCGCGTCGAGACTCGGACTCGGCAAAATCAGCACGCTGAAATGGGCAACTTCCACAGGCCTGCCGAAAGCCCGCTCCAAATGCCGTACCAAGTACGCATGAACGCGTTGTGTTCGAACCAGAAGTGACACGCCAACCTGCGAAACGATGATGATCGCGACGACCAACGCCGCCGGGCGCCACCATTTGCGAAGTCGGCTCATAGTTTAGAGGGCACGCTGCGGAAATTTTCGCACGGCCCGGAGGGAATGGGAAGGAGAGCAGATCGAACAACAGCTACAACAACGGTCAGGACGAACTCAGTGCACGGTGTGCAGCATCCTGTTCCAACGCGTCCGCGTCGGCAAATGCGCAAGCGTGTCAAAAATGCCTCTCAGCCGTTCAAAAAATGTATTCGGCGTATAGTCCGCGCTGCTCGCATCCACCGACCAATAGATCAAGAACGGCCGCCCCATGATCGCGTCGCGATCGACAAATCCCCAGTACCGGCTATCCGCGCTGTGATCGCGATTATCCCCCATCGCGAAATACTTCCCCTCCGGCACCACAATTTCATCGCCCTCGACATACTTCTTAAATTCGCCCGCCCACTCCTTCACCATCGGCGACGAATACAACTGCACGCCCTTCGGTGGAAAGTTGTAGTTCAGCGGGTCGTATCCAACAGTCGCATCGTGCGTCACATAAGGCTCGTTCAGCACCTTCCCGTTGATAAACACGCGCTGATCGACCATCTTCAAATGATCGCCCGGCAACCCAATCACACGCTTCACATAGTGCGTGTGATCCTGATACGGATACTTGAAAACAATAATGTCGCCGCGCTCAATCGGCCGATATGGCAGCACCTTCTCGTACCAGGCCCCGTGCCCACCGAAAATGAATTTGTTCACCAACAAATGATCTCCAACCAGCAGCGTCGTCTCCATCGACGGCGATGGAATCTTGAAAGCCTGCAAAATAAATGTCGTAGCAAATAGCGCGAGGAGAACCGTTACCAGTAGCGATTCGAGGTATTCCGACAGCGTGGTGTCGTCGTTGTATTGTTGCGCCTTCGCCGGCGCTGCCACGTCATTCGCTACCGCAGGCTCGGTAACGATCGCTTCGGGACTTTCCGCTGTACCACTCACAGATTCCGACATGTCTGCCATGCCGTTAGTTTAATCCTTCGCCGCCACTTCCAGTCGCTCTAATGCCATCCGCGCCGCGCGTTGTTCAGCCTCTTTCTTCGTCGTTCCCTCGCCGCTCGCCATGCAAACTCCGGCAACCCACACTTCAATCCTGAACTTCTTCTGATGATCTGGCCCACTCTCGCCCACAACCCGATACTCCGCCGGCGACTGACCTCGCCCCTGCAAAAATTCCTGCAGCGCCGACTTCCGGTCCGAATCCGCAATCCGCGCGCCGCGCTCTTCCAGCGCCCATTCGAACAACGCACGCAGCAAAACGCCACGCGCCGCTTCCAGCCCGCTATCCAGATAAATCGCCGCGATCACCGCTTCGAACGCATCCGCCAGCAGCGCCGGCTTGTCCCGCCCGCCGGTCTTCTCTTCTCCGCGCCCCAACCGCAAAAATTCTCCGAGGTGCAATCTTCGCGCCGCCAACTCCAGTGCCCGCGCATTCACGATTCGTGCCCGGCTCTTCGACAGTTGCCCCTCGCTCCATTCCGGAAACGCCGCCAGCAAATGCTCGCTCGCCAGCATGTCCAAAACCGCGTCGCCCAAAAACTCGAGCTGCTCGTTGTCTTGTGGAATCGTCGATGGATCCGCGTCGGCCGGATGAGCCGCCCGCAACTCCGGAATCGCCGAGCTGTGCGTCAACGCACGCTCCAGCAATTCCGCTTTGACAAATCGATAGCCGAGGCGCTCCTCGAGCTGTTCGTGTTTGCCATTCGTCGCGGCGACATTCATTGCAGCAATCGATCCGGCCGGCGCGTCCATTTCTAAGCCGTCAACGCGAACACGCTCACTTCGGCGCGCTCAGTTGGGTCGAACTCGCCTTCTTCGCGGTCTCGATCCCGTTCTTGCAGTTCGCCTGCAGCGAACTCTGAATCGCCGCGCACTTCGTGAACGCCGCGGTCGCCGCGTCAAAGTGCGACGCCTTTTCGTTCGCCAGTCCCAGCAGATACAAATTCACCGGATCCGGCTCGGCATGGTTATCCGTCTTCAGCGACTGCTCCAGCGTCGGGATTGCCTGGTCATACTGCCCCTTCTGCAAATACACGAGCCCGAGTCCGCTGTACGCCATCTCCAGCGCGTTGTTCTTCGCATTGTTGAATTGCTCGTCCGACAGCTCCGCCGGCTTCGTCAGTGTCGGCGTCACTTCAATTGCGCGCTTCGAATACAACTCCGCCTTGTTCAACTGAGCCATCGCATCCGGCGCCTTCGGATTCAGCGTGCGCGCCAGCGTCTGCCCCATCAGTCCCAAAATCGGCGTATCGTTTGGATTGAGCGCAATCTCTTTTTCGCCCGCGTCGATCATCTTCGGTACTTCCTGCTTCGCGAGATATCCCGACACCAGCGTCTGGTACATCATCGGCCGGTACTGGCTCTGCGGATGTTTTTGCAAAAACGCTTCCGCCGCCGGGATCCGCTTATCGACATCGTTCTGAGGAATCGCCTGGAACGCCTTGTAATCGGCTTCCTCCTCCGGTGTCGGCGGCACGGTCGGCGCGGCTTGTTGCTGCGCAGAACCCTGCGGCGTGTCTAACTGCAATGGAGCCGCCTGCGGCTTGCTCTTGTCGGCGGCCGGTTGCTGCTGTGGTTGTGATTGCTGCTGCGCCGGCGCACTTTGTGCCGCCTGCCGCGCTGTCGCGACCGGCGCAAACCCGTAGGCGCAAAACAACGTGCCGGCAAACACCGCCGCACTAGCCCAGTGAATCATGTTCCGTCTCATTGTTTTCTTCTCCTGTAAGCTTCTGGACTTCCCTTTTCCCCAACTACCGCCGTCCAACCCGCGCTCCACGTTCCCCAACGTTATCGCGCGAAAATTTCGGTTCGACGATTCTTGCTTTCAGCTGAGATCGTTTTCGCGGCTTGGAATTCTCGAAGTCCTCGCACCATTCATGGACGCTGCGCCGAATTCTCCGCAGCCGCAAGCCCCTTTTGCGCCGCCTGTTTCGCCTGCTCTGGCCCACCGTTCACCGCGAGCGCTGCCTGATATTCCGTCTTGGCTGCCTCACCCTGTCCCTCATCATCATAGATGCGCGCCAGGTAGATATGGGACCACGCCATGACCATCGGATCTTGCGTCGCCGCGTGTTCTCCCGACGTCAGCCGCCCAAACACTTCCTTCGCTTTCACCGCATCATGATCGATCAACGCCACAAGCCCGATGCCGTACCACGCCCGCGGCTGATCCGGATATTTCGCCAACACGCGCTGAAACGAGGCTTCCGCCGCACGCGGATTCTTCTCGGCAATTCTCCGCTCGCCTTCCGTCAGATCATTAATCGCATCCTGATCATTCGGAACCGTGCTGGGATGCGGCACGAGTCGCGCACGCGCCACCTGCTCCTGCGAAGGCTCAGCCGATTTCGGCGCACCGACCGCCGGCGCGAACTTCAACGCCGTCACGCGCGCCATCTCTGCTTTCGCGTCGATCGTCCGCACCATGTCCGGGAAAAAATATTTCATCGCCGGCTCGGAGCTTTCGAAAGTGTCGAGTGCCTTGAACAGCGGCCGCACCAAAATGTAGCCGTCCGTATCGTCCGTATCCAACGCCGCGTCGCGCTCGCCCGGCGACATTCGCTTCAGCTTCAACTCCACCGCCCGCACCAGACACTCCGCGAAAAACGACGGATAGTCATCGCGCAAATCGGGCGGCAGTCGCGGCGCATGCAGCGCCACCTCATACAGCGGCCGCTTCACCGCAATCACGTGCGGATATTGCAGCGGCAGCTGATCCAGCAAAAAGTGCAGATACGCGTGCCGCACCGTATCCACCGGCACATCCGCCGACCCGCTCAACACAATCGCGTAATGATCCTGAAAGTTTCGAACGTTCGTTATCCGTCCCACCATAGGCTCGACTATGATGGAAAACGTCCGTGGATCGCCGGGGTTCGGAATCACCCGCAAATAATTCGTCGCCACAAACACAATTTGCGAAACCGTATCGTGAATCTGATCGATCTCGTGGTTGTAGACTGGCTGTACCTGCACCCAGATGCGCCCGATGTGCTGTTCCACATAGAACTTCGACAAAATTTCCGGAAATCCTTCGAGCGTAATCACTTCCGGCGGCAGTTCGTCGCGCTTCATCGTCGGCTTGAAATTCGGCGCTGGCCCCGACACCAATCCGAACCATATATATTGCGACAACATCGCGCCCGGATCGTTCAGCTGATGCTTCTGGTAAAACTCGCGTAGCGCATCGACTGCCGGTCCCTGCGCATGTTCCATCCGATCGCGGATCTGCGTCCGAAACGGCGTCCATCCATCGGAGCTAACCTGCGACTCAAATCCCGCGGCCAGCAGCGCGCACATCGTCGTAAACATCGCTTCGCTGCCATCCACCGTAATATTTGTAGCGGGCGCTTCCCGCAGTCGATTCGGCGGTGGCGCAGGAGCCGCAGTCTTCCCCGCCGGAGCCTGAGCGTTTTGCGCGGGCGCCTGCCCGGCCTGATTTTGAGTTGGAGTCTGTGACGGAGTTTGCGCCTTCGCCGAGCCCGCAACCGCGAGAGCCAAAACCATCGTGACGCTGACTACTGCCGCAACCCAGCTGGATTTCTTCGCGATTGTCGCACCTAATCTTTCGGAAATTTCCGCCCGCCCCCGCGCCGGTTTCAACATACAAGGCACCCTACTATCCGTCAAGGAATCGAGCCTCTAAGTAATGGAACTCGCCCCCCAAAAACAGGCCCGGCCAACGCTTGCGTCCACTACATGCATCTGCTAACACTGAGAGCTGGACGTTCGTCCTCAAAGGCTTCCCCAAGGAAATACACCCATGAGTGGAAATTGGATGAGAACCGCCATTGTTTGGGTTGCGTGCCTTTGCCTTAGCACCGTCTCCGCCAAAATCGCGAACGCGCAACTCCTCCGGAACGACAGCGCGCCACCAGCCGCGGCCGCCACCGGCTCCAAGACGCAACAGGCCCAGACCGCCGCCCCGACCGCCGCCGTTCCTACCGGCAAGCGCCGCCTCGCGCAAGACGTCACCATCTCCGGCGATCAAACCTGGGTGGACACCAGCATCACCGTTCAGCCCGGCGAACACATTGTCGCCACCGTCACCGGCAAAATGCATTACTCCGACAACGAAACCGACGCTGACGCCGGCGGCCTCGCCCGCAATTTCAAGGATCTCATTCGCGTGCTTCCCTACAACGCTGCAGGCCGCGGCGCCGTCATCGGTCGTGTCGGAGACGCCGCCTTCGCTCAACCCTTTCTCATCGGCGCTAAGTGCAACGTCATCTCCTACTCCGGCGGCGCTCTCTCCGTCGGCCTCAATCAAATGAGCGTCGATACCGGCACCGGCTCCTACGCCGTCCACGTTGAAATCTATCCGCCCGATTCCAACTTCGTCGCCGTCAAGCAAGTCCAGTCGATGCCCGGCATCGATCCCGCTCTCTTCACGAAAATCCCTCGCCGCATTGGCGACAAAGACGGCAATCCCGGCGACATGGTCAATTTCCTGATCATCGGCAACGAAGACCAGATGAAAAATGTCTTCCAGACCGCCGGATGGGTCCACGTCGATGCCGACGTAAAGGCAACTTTCCTTCACGGATTCCTGGAAAGCATGTCGAAGGAGTCCTACCTAACGATGCCGATGAGCCAGCTCTACCTGTTCGGCCGCCCGCAAGATTACGGCTGGGCTCACGCCGAACCGATTCAAGTCGTCGCCTCGCGCAACCACCTGCGCGTCTGGAAAGCACCGTTCGAAATCAACGGCCAAATGGTCTGGGTCGGCGCCGCCACCCACGACATCGGTTTCGAACGCGACCAGCGCAACAACGGCCTTACCCACAAAATCGATCCCGACATCGATCTGGAAAAAAACTACGTCGAAAAAACCCTAACCTCTACCGGCCTCGTCTCCGAAGTCGAGCACTACACTCCCGACAACCCGCTCAAAACCGCCAAGACCGCCACCGGCGGCGAATTTCACTCCAACGGCGAAGTCCTGATCCTCAAACTCAACGACCAGGCCAAAACTCAAACCACCACCGCCTCCACAACAAACAAACGTTAGTAGTCGTACGTAGTCGTGGTCGTTATCTCTGGACCGCTTCGGAAAACTGTTCTGCGATTTTTCAGGGTCAGCAGGTTCCGCTTGGTTTCGGTGCGGTTCCAGTTTCCTGCACCGGAGCCGTCTGTGTAGCAGGAACGGGATAGGGCGTGAACCCGGCCAGATTGTTCGCGCATTGCTGGACGGCTTGGCCGACTGCGGGAAGCGTCGCGGGCAAATTGGGAATGGATAGATCTGGCGCTTTGAAATTGAACGCGCTCGTCATATCGCCTACCGTGGCTCGCCGCCAAGCGCTGAGATTCGGTACTTCGGCCCCGAAGCGCGTCTCAAGGAATCGCAAGACGGAAGTGTGATCGAATAGTTCGGACGAAACGAATCCTCCCCGGCTGAACGGAGAAATGATCAACATCGGCACGCGAAATCCCAGACCGATTGGTCCGGCTATTGCCGGACTGCCGATGGAAGTCGGATCGGGTACAGCCGCCGCGGTTACGTACTCGCCCGGCGTGCCGACCGGCGCCGTGGTCGGCGCAACGTGGTCGAAGAATCCTCCATTTTCGTCAAACGTCAGGAAGAGAGCGGTCTTCGCCCAAATCGCTGGGTTCGCCATCAGCGCTCCCACAATCAATGACAAAACATTCTCTCCAAATAAAGACGGCGCGGGCGGATGGTCTGAGGTAAGAACTGAGCCGACCAGCCACGACACTTGGGGCAAATTTCCAGAAGCTACGTCAGCGATGAAATCGCCCGGAAATTGCGGCCCAAATGCGTTCTGGTGCAAGACCGATGATGGGTTTTGATACTGCTGAAAGTAGGAGAGAACGTTGTCGGAAAGAATTCCGTTCAGGATCGTTTCGTCGGGAGACGAATAAATCTTCCAGGAAATCCCGC
>DATAMU010000693.1:0-7571 GCA_036266605.1 Candidatus Acidiferrum sp.
TTCTTGTGCTGGAGCATCACCTTCGCGCCGCTGATCAGCTTCGCGCCCAGCAACACCAGCGCTCCGTGCGCATTGATCGCCAGCGTCTCGGTCTCTTCTTCGATTTTGTGTCCCTGCGCGTCGTTACCGCGAATCCGCACCGCCACCTGCATCAACACCCGTTGGCTGCGGCGGCGCGCCCCCGTATTCGGCGTTGTATTCGTACTTTGAGCCATCCCAACCTCTCTGGCTCCAACTATACCCCGCGCTATCCCCATGTCGAGCCTCGCCCTGGAAGGCGTATCCCAACTGCAAATGGGTGCGATTTGCCGTGACTTAATACTTACCCGGAACCTCGTATCTGCTCGCCGACCTGCCTTAGCCCGAAACCTCAGGACGACGTCGTACCGTCGTCCCTTCGAAGAACCACGTTGCCGCGTTTTTCCGAAACACCGCGTCTTGCTCCGATTCCGTCAGGCTACCGATAAATTTCTCGTACGCTCGATACGGATTGGGAAACGAACGCGACAACTTACATAACGGCCGGTGACTTCCGAACATAATCCGGCCGGCGCCGAAGGTCTCAAAGAGTGCCTCGACCCAAGGCGTCGCATCTGCCACGGCCCAGTCCATTCCGAAAACGCACTCCAGCACGGAAACCGAGACATCGACGTTCGACAACGCGCTCAACGCCTGCATATCTTGTTTCCATCGAGTAAAACCGGCCTTGCTCAGGTCCAACGGCCACCCAATGACCGGAATCCAGAACGAAATATCCGGATTTTTCTCGACGACGGCGCGCAAATCCTTGAGCTGCGGCGCAAACATCTCCAGCGAACACTTGTATCCATACTTTGTTAACGTTTTTAATCCTTGGAACAACCGCGCATCGGTCAGCAAATCGCCGCGTGGCGCAAATCGACGCAATGCATTCTGCTGGTCCCACCCCATGTGTTGCCGAACCGCGACCAACTTTGAACACTGCGAATAGACCTCAAGCGTCTCTTCCAGGGCGGGTGCAAGAAGATCGACGAGTCCGACCAACGCAACCGGCACCGGCAGCTTTTCGGCGGCACTCTGCGCCCACCGAACTTCCTTCACAGGGTCGGTTGAGAGGAACTCATTCCAAACGAGGCCTTCTATCTCTACGTCGGAAGCATCCGTCAGGTAGTCGTCGAAGGTGTACGTTCGAGGAAGCGCCGAGTAATCCCCGACAAGAGCGCGAAACACTTTGTCTTCACTTTCGAGAAATTCATGCCGGTTTTCGCGATGATCGTAGAGATGCAGGTGTACATCGACAATCTTCCGTTTAGCCATGACTGTAGGACGCCTCGGTGCGAGAAGAGTTGGGAGGGCACGGCTTCAGCCGTGCCGTATGCCCGCCAAGGAGAGCGGCTTTAGCCGCTGAGGGATTTCGAGAATCGGCTATCCAGCGCTATCGGCGCTGATCGATCGGCACATAGTGCCGCGTATCTTCGCCAAGATAGATCTGCCGCGGCCGCGCAATCTTCTGCTCGGGATCAAGCAGCATCTCTTCCCACTGCGCAATCCACCCCGAAGTCCGCGGAATCGCGAACAACACCGGGAACATCGTCGTCGGAAATCCCATCGACTGGTAAATCAGCCCGGTATAGAAGTCCACGTTCGGATAAAGCTTCCGCTTCACGAAGTAATCGTCTTCAAGGGCGATGCGTTCGCACTCCAAAGCGATCTCGAGCAGCGGATTCTTCCCCATTAAATCGAAAACTTCGTACGCCACCTTCTTGATGATCCGCGCGCGCGGATCGTAATTCTTGTAAACGCGGTGGCCGAAGCCCATCAGCTTCGTTTCGCCGGCCTTCACGCGCTTGATGAAGTCGGGCACCTTTTGCACCGACCCAATTTCCATCAACATGCGCACAACTTCTTCGTTCGCCCCGCCGTGCAGCGGCCCATACAACGCCGCAATCGCCGCCGCCGTCGCCGAATACGGATCGACATGCGAACTGCCGACGCCTCGAATCGTGTTCGCCGAACAGTTCTGCTCGTGATCCGCATGCAAAATAAACAGCACATCCAGCGCATGCTCCAGCGTCGGATTCGCGCGATACCGCGTCTCCGTCGTCCGGAACAGCATGTTCAAAAAATTTCCCGGATAGCTCAGCTCATTGTCCGGATAGACGAACGGCATCCCCAGCGAATGCCGATACGAAAACGCAGCGATCGTCGGCATCTTTCCGATCAGTCGATACGTCTGCTTCTGCCGCGATTCCTTGCTGAAGATATCTTTCGAGTCGTGATAGTAGGTCGAAAGCGCCGCGATCGTCGAAATCAGCATCCCCATCGGATGGGCATCGTAGTGAAAGCCGTCGAGAAACTTCTTGATGCTTTCATGAATAAACGTGTGATGCGTGATGTGATAGGTCCAATCCTTCAGTTGCTCTGCGTTCGGCAGCTCGCCGTTCAAAAGCAGGTAGGCCGTTTCGAGGTAAGTGCTCTTCTCCGCCAAATCTTCGATCGGATATCCGCGATAGCGCAAAATTCCCGCGTCGCCATCGATATACGTCACGCGGCTGATGCACGACGCCGTGTTGTTGAACGCCGGGTCGTAGCTCATCATCCCGAAATCGGCGTCATTTACCTTGATCTTGCGCAAATCGGCGGCCCGAATCGTGCCGTGCGTGATCGGCAGCTCGTAGCTCTTGCCCGTCCGATTGTCTGTAACAGTAAGTGTTTCCTGCGACTTGGCCGACGCTTCCGTCTTGCGCGCGTCCGTTGCCGATGTCGATGTTGAGGAGTCCATTGACCGGTCCTTGAGAGGCAGTCGAGGCGGGAGCCTTGCTGCCTAGCTACTGTACACCAAAGCACCAAACAACGTGAATGCCCCGAACCCCTTACACGCGCCGCACCTCAGAACGAACTATCGGCAGTCGAGCAGTCCCCATGAGCGAATACGAGATTTTTGTTAGGGCTTCCGGCCTCCGTGTATCTCAGCGAACTCCGTGTCTCTGCGTTGGATTTTTCTTTGTTCGTTACGTAGCGCCGGCACCCTTGCCGGCGGTTTTCCGCAACATCGCCGCCTTCCATGCGTAGACCCACCAAACACCAACAGCGGCGCCCGCCTCACCCGCGCAACCCACACAAACTGCACGAATTGCACTCAATCATAAATTCCTCTTGACAATAGTCGTTATAACGAGTATATTCATCCCTGTAGAAATGAGATCGGACTTGGGACCGGTCCTTGGAGGTAAACACAATGATTACGATTCGCAAGAGTGACGATCGCGGCCACGCCGACCACGGCTGGCTCGACACCCGTTTCACATTTTCCTTCGCCGATTACTACGACGAAGACCACATTCAATTCCGCTCGCTGCGCGTCATGAACGACGATCGCGTCGCCGGCGGCGGCGGCTTCCCGATGCACCCGCATCGCGACATGGAAATCGTCACCTACGTTCTGGAAGGTGCGCTCGAACACCGCGACAGCTTGGGCAACGGCTCCGTCATCAAGCCCGGCGACGTGCAATACATGAGCGCCGGCACCGGAGTAACGCATAGCGAATTCAACGCGTCGAAGTCCGATCCAGTCCACCTCTACCAGATCTGGATGATGCCCGATAAGCGCGGCCACAAGCCGGCTTACGACCAAAAAACATTCAGCGACGCCGAAAAGCGCGGCAAGCTCCGCTTAGTCGCATCGCCCGACGGTCGCGAAGGTTCGGTCAAAATTCGCCAGGACAACGAGCTGTACGCCACAGTCCTCGGCGCCGGCGAATCCGTGAAGCACGCCCTAAAACCCGAACGCCACGCCTACGTCCAGGTCGCCCGCGGCAGCGTCACCCTAAACGGCGCCAAACTAACCACCGGCGACGGCGCCGCCATCTCCGCCGAAAAATCCGTCGAGCTCACCGGCCTGGATAACGCCGAAGTCCTCCTCTTCGACTTGGCGTAAGAACTGCCGATCAACCGAGAAAAGAAGGGCTTGCTCGCAACCACGAGCAAGCCCTTTCCCGTTTTTATCGGAGTGCGTCAAACTGAATGTGAATCTCGCCCGAGTTCATCAATGAAACCCATACGAGTCGTATTCCTGGCCGCAACATTCCTGATCGCTTGCGGCGACGAAAAACCCACCATGCAAATTCCCGAACAGACCACCCAACGCATCGCCATCCTCCGCGCCGCCTACTCCGCCTTCAACCGCGGCGACATCGACGCCGCCGTCCAATCCCTCGACCCCAATATCGACTGGAGCGAACCCACCGAATTCCCCAACGGCGGCTCCTACCACGGCCGCGAAGGCGCGAAAAAATACCTCACCAATTCCCGTGCCTCCGCAGCCGAAGTCATCAGCCAGCCCGAACAATTCATCCCCGCCGGCGACCGCATCGTCGTCTTCGTCTACGCCCGCGTCCGCCCCAAAGACTCCACCACCTGGCAGGAAGTCCGCCTCGCCGACGTCTACCTCTTCCGCGACCTCACTCCCATCCAAATGCGCGCCTTCGCCGACCGCCAAGCCGCCCTCCGGTGGGCAAACACCACTCCTCCAACGCGCTAAGGCGGCCCTTGGAACACCGGGTATACCCCTAACCGTCCCAATTTGGAACTCGCCGCTCGCCAGCCGTCCTTCGGTCACCCCGCGCTCTTCTGTTATTCTGTAGTGCTGACACAGCACCCACGGCGCGCACCTGCCCGACCGCCGCAGGATCTTACAGAGGAGAACTACCCATCGTGAGCACCACCACCGCCCCAGATCGCGCCGTCAAGCGCGTCTTCAATTTCAACGCCGGCCCCAGCGCCTTGCCTCTCTCCGTCCTTGAGCGCGTCCGCGAAGAACTTCTCGATTGGCGCGGCTCCGGCATGTCCGTCATGGAAATGAGCCACCGCTCGCCCGAATTTGAAAGCATCAACAACGCCGCCGAAGCCGGCCTCCGCAAACACCTTAACGTTCCCGACGACTACGCCATCATCTTCGTCCAGGGCGGCGGCAGCATGCAGTTCACCATGGCGCCGATGAATCTCTGCATTCCCAACAAGCCCGTCGATCTGATTCACACCGGCACCTGGACCGCGAAAGCTCTCGGCGAACTGAAAAAAGGAATTCTGCACAACGTGGCGGCAACCACCGAGCCGCAAAAATTCACGCGCGTCCCTACGCAAGATGAAATCAAACTTTCCGCCGATCCTTCCTACGTGCACATGTGCACCAACAACACCATCGAAGGCACGCAGTGGCACACGGTTCCCAACGTCGGCAACGTTCCTCTCGTTGCTGACATGTCGTCCGACATCGCATCGCGTCCGATCGATGTGAAAAAATTCGGCGTCATCTTCGCCGGCGCGCAGAAGAATCTCGGCCCAAGCGGCGCCACGGTCGTCATCGTCCGCAAAGATCTCGCCGAACGCGCCGACAAAAATCTCCCGACGCTGCTGCAATACCGCACGCATATCAAGGAAAAGTCGCTCTACCACACGCCGCCAACTTTCGCGATCTACATCATCAGCTTGATGATGGACTGGATCACCAGCGAAGGAGGTGTCACCGGAATCGAAAAGCGCAACGATGCGAAAGCGAAACTGCTCTACGACACCATCGAGGGCAGCGGCGGCTACTTCAAGTGCCCCGTTGAAAATGCGTCGCGGTCAAAGATGAACGTCGTCTTCCGTGTAGCCGGCGGCGACGAAGCCAAAGAAAAGAAATTCGCGAAAGAAGCCGAGGCTGCCGGTCTCGTCGGTACGCCGGGCCATCGCTCCGTTGGCGGCATGCGCATCTCGCTCTACAACGCCGTCGCTCCCGAAGCCGTCCTAGCCCTGACCACCTTCATGCGCGAATTCCAGCGCACTAACGGCTAAACGCCGCGTAGCGCCGGCATCCTGCCGGCGTCTTTCCGAGCCGGGCTAAATTTCGATCCGCCGATTGCAAACTATCGCACGCTCGGCGCGAAAGAAAACCATTGCCTCGATCCATTCGGCGACGAAGTCTTGTGGCGTAAGGGGACCGGGAGGGCACGGCTTCAGCCGTGCCGCGAGAACGCTGAGAATAAAAGGGGCTTCAGCCCATGAGGGCCGAACCGCGGGGAGGCGATTCCCTCTCCACGACGTCGCACCGCCGACTAGACCAGCACAAATTCAACGCGCCGGCGGATCGGGTCGATCCGTTCTGCGCGTATTTTGACGCGATCGCCGTGCTGCCACACCTGTTGGCCAGGACGAGCTTGCACCTTTGAACTCCGCTGCTGCCCGCGGCCTTTGCCTGCACGACGGTCGTCGCCGCCACTCGACATCGCGACGATCGCGTGATCTTTTTCCCGATACATCGCGCGAGCCCCGCTGAATTCCTCGATCGCGTTGATCGGCACCAAACCTTCCACGTAAATCTCGAAGAGCTCCACGAAGAAGCCAAATTTTTGCACGGAGATGATCAGCCCTTCGTACTCTTCTCCGAGATGGTGCTCCATGAATTGCGCGGTTTTCCAATCGATGAGTTCCCGCTCGGCTCCGGCCGCGCGCCGTTCGGCCTCCGAAGATTCGGCGGCGATTTCTTCGAGCTGTGAGTAGGAATATAAAACCGCTTCGGATTTCGGCGCGGACTTCGGATTCGCCGGTGCGGTTTCGTTGGGATGAGCAAGTGCCCATTTCAAAGTGCGATGCACGATGAGATCGGGATAGCGCCGGATCGGCGAAGTGAAATGCGTGTATTCGTCGAAGCCGAGCGCGAAGTGCCCGAGCGGATCGGCGGCGTATCGCGCTTGTTTCAGAGAGCGAAGCATCAAGTACGAAATGATGCGCTCCTCGGGTTTGCCGGAAAGTTTGCGAACGAGGCGCTGATAATGTTGCGGCGTGATGCGCAGATCAGCGTTCGCGCCGGGCAGCGAAACTCTCATTCCTCGTTCGCGGCCGTGACCATAGGAATCGGGGCGGCCGGCTTTCGCCGGAGCGGGCGTGCGGCCGTGGCGTACGGCGATTTCGCGCTGATGCAAACCCTCCACTCCTAATGAGTAACCGAACGCGCGCGCCAAATCTTCAAACTCCAAAACTTTTTTCGCGTCGGGCTTTTCGTGGACGCGATGCAGGCTGGCGATTCCGCGTTTCAAAAGATAGCCGTCCACCGCGCGATTCGCCGCGAGCATGAATTCCTCGATGAGCCGGTGCGCGATGTTTCGCTCGCCGCGCACGATGTTGATCATTTTGTTTTGTGCGTCGAGTTCGATGACCCGCTCAGGAAGATCGAAATCGATCGAGCCGTGTTCGTTGCGGCGCGCGTTCAGTAGCAGCGCGAGCTCTTTCATGTTGCGGAAATGCGGCGCGAGGGTTTTGTAGCGCTCGGTGGTTTCGGCGTCGCCTTCGATAACTTTGTTGACGTTGGTGTACGTCATCCGCTCTGCCGACTTAATGATGCCGCTGGTCATGCGCGAGGCGGTCATGTTGCCGCGCGCGTCGAATTCCATCAGCGCGCTCATGACGAGGCGATCTTCACGCGGCTTGAGCGAGCACATTCCGTTCGAAAGCGCTTCGGGAAGCATCGGCACGGCGCGGTCGGGAAAATAAACGCTGGTGCCGCGCAGCCGCGCTTCGCTGTCGAGCGGCGTCGTGGTGCGTACGTAATGCGC